>JAVCCX010000077.1 GCA_030765245.1 Candidatus Zophobacter franzmannii
AAGTCTTAGAGATTCCATATCTGGATTTAGAGAAGATTCGTTCTCGTAAATTCAAGGTCGTTCTCGACTCTGTGAATGGTGCCGGTGGCGTTATCTCCCCTACTCTATTGAAAGAGTTAGGCTGTGAACTTATTGAACTTAACACTGAGCCTACTGGACATTTTGCTCATGTCCCGGAGCCACTAAATAAGAACCTTACCCAGCTTGCTGATGCTGTGAAAGTACATGGAGCTGATATCGGTTTTGCAACTGACCCTGATGTTGACCGACTCGCTATTGTTAATGAGAAAGGTGAATGTATCGGGGAAGAGTTTTCAATCCTACTTACTGAGAAATACATCCTTGCAAAGAATAAAGGCGACATAGTCATTAACCTCTCATCATCCATGGCATCAGAAGATATTGCCAAGCAATTCGGCGTGAAAGTTCATCGCACCAAGGTTGGTGAAATCAATGTCGGTAAGAAGATGAAAGAGATTAAAAGCCCAGTTGGCGGTGAAGGAAACGGTGGTGTTATTGTTCCTGATGTACATTACACTCGTGATGCTCCTGCCGGTATGGCTGTCATTTTAGGACTTCTTGCAGAAGATGGTCGTAAGGTTAGTGAGATTGTTGAAGAGATACCTCATTACTACTTTGCAAAAGGGAAGGTTGAAATACCTGCAGATAAGCTTGATCCTGTGATGGAGAATGCTGATAAAGTATATGCTGATTTTGAGAAAGATACTCAAGATGGTCTGAAGATAATTGGTGAGAAGTTCTGGATTCATATCAGAAAGTCAGGTACTGAGCCTATTATCCGTGTATATGTTGAGAGTGAAACTCAAGAGAAGTCTGACAATATCTGTAAAGAAGCTATTGCTAAGATAACAGACGGGATAGTTTAAACCAAGGAGTTTTACTTGCATATCTTTAGAAAGGATTTAGAGCAGAAGAAACCTGTGAATGTGAATGTTCCCCATAAAAAGGTGATGATGTGCTTAAATGAAAGTACATTGAACCCCTTCAAGACACTTCGCAGGGAGTTTCTTGCTAACCTAGAGAAGGTGGAACTAAACAGATATTACCAACCGGTTACAGATGAACTCAAAGCTGAGCTAACCGAGTATGTCGGACATGGGTTAAAAACTGAGAATATCTTCTTCGGTAACGGTGCCGATGAGATGATATACTACATCTTTGTTGCTGTTCGAGAGCATTCTAACTCGTTTGCGGTCTCCCCTGCCCCATCCTACTTTGATTACAAGAGCTATTCGGGAGCTGTGGGCTTAGATATCAAGTTCCTTAGTTTAGATGCTGAGTTTGACTTTGATGAAGCTGAATACATGAAACTCCTGGAAGAGGATAATTGCAAGCTTGGGATTCTTTGCAATCCTAACAATCCTACGGGAAATACCTTTGATGCTGAGAAACTCCACCGTATAATTAGTGGCACAAGCAAACCAATTATGATGGATGAGACCTACTTTGAGTTCTCAGGGATTACCTTTGCAGACTACTTAGACAAATACCCTAATCTACTCATTGTCCGTTCTTTCTCCAAAGCATTCTCAGGTGCTGGATTACGATTTGGTTATATGCTTTCCAGTGCTTATAACATCGAACAGATTCGCAAAGTACAAACAGTCTTTAACAGTAGCCTGCTTATTCAAACAATGGTTCTAACAATGCTTCAGAATAGAGATGTTATGCTTGCTCATACAGATATGGTTGTAAAAGAAAGAGACCAATTACTCAAGGCTATGCAAGAGATTGATGAAGTAAAAGTATATCCATCATACACGAACTTCCTAACCTTTAGTTTGGGAGTCAACTCTGATTCATTCTTCAACTATCTTCAGGATAATGAGATTGCCATTAGGGATGTTGGAGCTCATCCAGTATTGAAAGAATGTCTTAGAGTTACAATCGGATCCAAGGAACAGAACTCAATGTTCCTGAAACATCTAAAGGGATTTGTAAAAGGTTTATAATGAAAGATAAAGTAATTGAGATAATCAGAGAAGCCGGAGCTATCATCCGTGATAACTTCTACCTTAAGAAGAACATTACAACTAAGTCAACGGCAATTGATTTAGTCACTGACATTGATAAAAAGGTAGAGCTTTTCCTCAAAGAACAGCTTGGCAAAGTAATACCTGATTCAGCATTTTGGGCTGAGGAAACAGATAGTAAGTTTACTCAATCTGAATATCTGTGGATAATTGACCCGATTGATGGAACAACAAACTTTGTCCATCAGTTCCCTTATGTTTGTATATCAGTTGCTTTTCAACATAATGGTGAGACTACTCATGCCTTTGTTTATAATCCGATAATGGAGGAGTTCTTTACAGCTGAAAAAGGAAAGGGAGCATACCTAAACAATAAACCCATTCATGTTTCTACTGAAGAAAAGCTTTCTTCATCACTCGTGGCAACAGGTTTCCCATATGACTACAATGCTGAACCAAATAACATGCGTCATTTTGATTTAATGATGGAACATGTGCAAGGTATTCGCAGACCGGGTTCTGCTGCCTTAGACCTTTGTCATACAGCGAATGGAATCTTTAACGGATATTGGGAATTCCATCTTCAACCGTGGGACATGGCAGCTGGAATCCTCATAGTACGAGAAGCCGGTGGTATTGTTCTCGATATAGAGAATAAAGAGCATTCCCTTCTAAGCAAAGGGCTTATCTGTGGAAATGAAATGATTGTGAATAGGATGTTAGATGTTTTTGCTAAATAAAAAAGAGAACCAATCTATTCTTTATAGACTGATCCTCAAAAGCTTGTTTCTATTTTAAGAGTGGACTAGGATATTCATACCCAATTGTCTCTGAATTAGTTCTCTTCATTAGAGCTTCAGGTCGTTCCCAAACAGTAGTTCTTCCTAAAGCTGGAATACCTACATAACCCCTTACTCCCAAAGTTCCATCTTTCTTAAAAGACATCTTACACTGGTAAGTCTTCCCTGTTTTAGGGTCGTATATCTTGCCTTTCTTCCAGGTTGCCTTTTTGAAGGTAAATCCATCCATCATTTTTAGACCAAGAACTGGTCTGGATTTCAGAGCAGCGTCAGGATTCTTATCATCAAGACGAGGTGAGCCAACAGTGCCGGCATTATCACTCTCAATATAGTTCGCTTCTTTCAAAGCAACTATTTGTGCCCTATATATCTCACCAGTTTTAGAGACTTCAACCACAGATCTAACATCTTCTGTTATCCAATAACCGAGTATTGCATCTGTATCAATTGCTGACAGTGTCAGCGTGATTGCCATAAGCATTAAAAGAACTATTCCAAATCTTCGCATATTACCTCCAGAATGAATTGTAATCATCTTTATATAGGCTTTAGCCATAAGGCAAGTATTTTCTCTGAAAAACTATTCCACACACTTAACACATGCTTTTAAGGAATATTCTTGACTACCATTCTAATGCCTGCTATTTGTTGATTTAACTGAAATCAGGAGTCTCGATGAACAAAATTACTGACAAAGCAACATATCATATCCTTGAACTGAAAAAGATAATCAGTTCCATAAAGCCGTTATCTGAACCGGGTAAAAAGCTTAAAGCAGGTCTAACTCCCTTTAAACAATCAGATATTGAGAAGGCCAAAGCTGAATACACAGAGATTGGGAAGATATTCGAATATTGTCAGAATTCTAAGAGTGATATTGAAGGGCTGAAGTTGTGGTTATCCCACATAAAAGACTTGAGTGGGTCAGTTGAAGTTTGCCGAGATAATACCCTTGAATTGCATGAGATGCAGGAGTTAAAAACCTTAGCACTCGCAGTATCTAAGATTTCAGAGATACTTGCAGGTACAGACATAGAACTAAGCACATTGAATACAATGAAGGACTTCTACACCTACCTTGACCCTCAGAATACAGAGACATCCTCATTTCAAATATATGACGAGTTCTCCCCTGAGTTAGAAGAATTGAGGTTGAAGCTCGCTGACCTTTCGAGAAAGAAGAAGTTAGCTCAGAATGCTAAGTTGAACTTAGCAAAGCAAAGCTTGAATCTAACTAAATGCGAACCTGAGATAATAATCTCACGCTCTAATAAAGCTCTTATAGGGCAGGTAAATGAATCAGGCATATTCTACCTTTCCAATGAGAATTTCGCCAATCTATTCTACTCTTTGAAAGAAGATGATAAGGACCGGCAGATTGCAGAGGAGATTGCAAATACTCTTACTGAGATGAAAGTGATTGAGAAAGCTGTTAGATGTCAGATATCAGAACATATTAGAAGTAATTATTTAACAGATATAGACAACTCGACAAGAGCTATAGCCCAGTTTGACCTGAGACTTTCCAAAGCTCTATTTGCTATCAAGAATGAGTGTGTAATCCCACACTTAACAACCACAAACAGGATTGTTATCTCACAAGCTGTAAACCTGCCGATGCAGAAAGACTTCGCTGGTATCGAAATGGTTTATCAGGCAGTAGATATAGATTTGGATAACCCACTATCCATCCTTATCGGGGCTAATATGGCAGGTAAAACCTCTGTATTAAAGACTGTAGGGCAATTAGCCTACCTTACGGCATACGCTATTCCACTTCCGTGTGGATATGCTGAAATTCCCCTCTTTGACTTTGTATATTTTAGTGGATACGATCCATTATTACAAAGTGACAACCTAAGTAGTTTTGCTTATAATATCGTTGAACTACAGAGGTTTAAATGTGAAATTGGGAATGGCCTTTTCTTAATCGACGAATTTGCTCGTGGGACAAACCCACAGGAGGGTGAAGCACTCTGTAGAGCAGTGCTTGAATCTTTCTTAAAGACTCCTCATTTCGTGTTTGCATCCACCCATTTTAAAGCTCCTGCAATGATTCCCGAAGCAGCACATTTTGCTATCCCGGGATTAACAGAAGAGCTGTATCAGACTATCAAAGAGGAACAGTTACTTGACATAGATAAGCGCATTGCAAAACTTAACAGTGTGCAGAAGTATAATTTAGTTAGAGTAAACACAGATAAGACTCCCCCACGGACTGCGCTTATGATTGCAGAATTGCTTGGAGTTGAATCAGATGTGATTGAATCAGCAAAGAAATATTTAAATTGATAAACTTGGAGAAAGCATGAGAAAACTAGTAATCCTTTTTCTTGTCATTGCCATTGGTTTTACCTTTGGTTGCCATACCAGTACAACCTCACCTGAGACAAAAACAGGAGAGTTACCGGTAAGTTTGAACCTTGCTCCAGCTCTTGAGATGAGTTACAGAATTACAAGAGTTGTAGTAACGATAACCAGAGATGACTTTATAGAGTCACTGGAACTAACTATTAATGGTGAGACAGCAACCGGTACATTCACGGATCTATTGCCGGGTGACTATTCTATCACTGTGAACATCTATGAAGATGATATGATTATAGGTACAGGAACCGGGGCTGTAACAATTGTAGCTGGTGAAACCGCAACAGCGACTATTGAGATTATCATGGACCCTAACACAGGAGAATTGGATATCACAGTGATTATGGGAGAAGCAGTCGTTACGCCTACCAATATTCTTTTTATCGGCAACAGCATCACATACTATAATAGTGGTGTATATGTGCATCTTGAGGCCATCGCTGAAGATATTGATAATAGTGTTGATATTGTGTGTGATAATATCACGGGTGGTGGAATGACCCTTCAAGGGCATTGGAACAATCCTGCAACAATCACCGCAATCGAGGGTGGCAACTATGACTATGTTATCCCGCAAGAATCAACCTCATGGCCTGTAAACAGTCCTGAAGTATTCTATGGATATGTTCAGCAATTTGATGAGGTTATTACCAACTCCGGAGCTCAAACAGTTCTCTTCATGAGTCCACCTTATCAAGGCACCTTTGAAACAATGATAGAACTTCAAGCAGCAGCTTATAACTACATTGGACAGGTCATTGATGCTCCTGTTATCGCTGTAGGTAGAGCATTCCAAAGATGTAGAATCTCAAATCCTGAGATTGAGCTTTACCAACCAGATGGAAATCACCCTACACCTGAGGGTACTTATTTAGCAGCTAGTATGTTTTACTCAGCCCTTTGGGGTGCGTCACCTTTAGGTTCTAACTGGGATCATGGTACAATAGTAGATGCTACAGAAAGACCTATTTTACAGAACATTGCTTGGGATACTAGACAGCTTTACCATAGATAATACATAGTTTAATTATATGAAAAAGGGCACAGTAACTGAGCCCTTTTCTTATAGTTTGTATTACTTA
>JAVCCX010000267.1 GCA_030765245.1 Candidatus Zophobacter franzmannii
GGAAGTTCAAATATAGCATTACCATTGGCATCAGTATGAAGAATCAATTGGAAATCATCGCTCACGAGAGTTACAATCGCATCTTCCATTGGGGTACCATTGCTGTCTTCGACAGTGACAGGATAACAGGTTTGACCTGGGAAAACTTCAGTAGGATATTCAGCTGTAAGAGCCTGTGGGGGGCCAATATATACTTCAACTGTTGGGTCGCCCATAAGGTTACACCAACCGGGAAAGTTCACTGCATAAGCTGGGATAAAGTCATGATAAACCATATAAAGGAGTAGTTTTGAACTTAATAATGGAGCACTCATGTTTCTATATCCAAGACTGAAAATACCGTTTGTTGTCTGTGAAGATAAAACATTATTCATAAGTGTATGCGTACCTGCAGTCGCCATGCCGATAGCAGTGATAGCTCCTTTTGGAGCGGCAGGAGATCCATATCTAACGATAGCATCTGTTGCGTCGGTACCGTTAAAGTCTCCGGTACTACAAGTATTGATGATACAATGAGTCATCTTATTCCCATTGGTAAATTCACCTTCACTTGGATGGTCCCAACCGTTCATACCAATCCAACCTCTATACATGAAGAATGCAGCACCTTGATTTAGTGTTTGTTGCATAGTTGAAGAACTAGGAGTTCCATATAATTCAGTGAACGTATAGTTTGGGTTAACTCTTAAGCCAGAGTCTTTCATAAATTTATTAACATACATAGATGATTGACCGGCAGAATTTGTATATCCAACAAGAAGCATATGGTTATACCATGTTGGTGGAGCCGGTACTGGATCTCTTTCATAAATAAAAGCTTTGTTTGCCATTGTAAGGAAATCATCAACATTTTCGATTGGCATTCTACCGATAAAGACATCACCCATGATGTCGTCACCAGCTAAATGAGTGTAAGGATAATCTGATGCACCGCCAGAAACAGTAAAACAACTGATATCAAATGAACCACCAACATCACCAATTAAAGTAACATATTCAGGTCTTGTATAGATGTTATTGTACTTACTCTGGATATATGCTTTCACATCAGTAGTAGAGCTACCGATATCGTCAGTTGAAGCAGTAGTGACTTTATATCCCTTTTGCTTCTTCCACTTAACAAACTCATCCATTTTTGCAAGATATTGAGCATCAGAGCTTCCACCGTAAACCATAAGTAATCTCATGTTATGTGATGGGATAGTTCTATCAACTACTAGCTCATAGTTAGCAATCATACTGCTATAAATTGGTTCGAAGCTTGGAGAGTACATAGTAGGTGCTTCCATCTCATTTACACTAGGCTCATCATTATATGTGAGTTTATAGGTAATATTCTCAGAAACTGTTAAGCTTCTAGTGGATGGGTTATATGTAAATGGGGTGAAAGTCAAACTAACAACACGGAAATCTCTGACAATCATAGGGTCTGAAATATTTTCAGCTTGTACTGGATACTCAATGTTTGAGTTGTAGAAATCTTCATCAAGTGCAAAGGATCTCTCCATTTCATTTTCAATAGTATAATCCTGGGCTGGAATTGCTGTAAAATTGTCTACTTGGAAAGATGTTTTGTTTAAGACTTCTAAAGAAACAGAGCCACTATAAGGTATTGCAACCATGGTTGAATAGAGTGGGAGTTCAGGCTGACCAAGTTCAGGGACAAAGCCATCACACTGTGTTTCAATTTTGTCAAACTCAATACCATTGAGCTCTTGTTTAACTAGCTTAAATTCAGGCAAACTGAATTCAAGGGTTGTACTTGTTGGGGTTGATTCAAGGACATTGAATCTGGTTACAGTGTCTTGTTCAGTATCTTGGATAGCAATCAACTGAAAACTAAGAGTGAACAGCAAAGTAATAAGGAAAACTATTCTTGTTCTTTTCATGTGAGTCTTACCTCTCTTCCTATATTTTAAAATTAAATCGCATAAATTTGTGTCAGAAATTAATGTTACATGATATAGTGTAAAGAAATAATTGTGCCAAATTCTCTATAAAATGCAATGAATACTCATAATTCTTAACTGATTAATCATAGAAGCCCTATTTTTACCACTTTTTTATGATAGCGATAATTGTGTAATTGTTTGGAGCTAAATAGTTTATTCATTTGGTCTGAAATATATCTATTCCTAAGTCCAATTAATCTGTAATAGTGAGAATTATCTCCTTTTTATTTCAATCCTGCTTCATTTTCCCCAAAATGCTTACTTTGGTCGATACTTTAATCGAAGCTAATCTACAAATTGCTCCCTAATTACTCTCTCAAAAATTAGTGAGTACATATTACCTGTTTCCTACTTAATGCTTAACAAATCGATATTGGCTGAAGTAAGCAAGAAGTATGCACTAAGAGGGCTGTTCATAGTCATCTAGTATCTTTGGATAGGCTATGTGTAGAGAAAGAACAAGTTCAGGATAAAAGGCTATAGTAGTCTAATCAAATATCCAAATCACAGGTTGTTTTATTTAGTAACAGTTGAGTGACACCAAAGTTTACAGTGCGATATCCTGTAGATTTCTAGAATATTCCGCTGATATTTTAAAAATGGGCAAGTAGTTGCCACCTTTAAGTTAAAGAAATTGGATAGAGCGTTATTAAACTTGACACCGAATAGAAATGTGAAAATTCTATTGACAGACAGAAGGTAGATTATTTTTAGTTTTCAGATATCACCATAGTGTGTTGTTCGCAGGAGGATTAGTCCTAATTGGTAAGGCAGCGGTCTTGAAAACCGCCGGGCTCTGCCCTTGGGGGTTCGAGTCCCTCATCCTCCGCCATACTTCTCGTGGAGAGGTGGCCGAGTTGGCTTAAGGCGTACGCCTGCTAAGCGTATGTGGGTTAACGCTCACCGCGGGTTCGAATCCCGCCCTCTCCGCCAGTATAAAGAACATTTAGTTTTGTTGGGCCGTCGACAAGCGGTAAGTCACATGGTTTTGGTCCATGCATTCGGGGGTTCGAATCCTCTCGGCCCAACCAACAAGATTACGATGGGCTGTCGTATAATGGTAGTACAGCGGGTTCTGGGTCCGTATATGGGGGTTCGACTCCTCCCAGCCCAACCATAAATTAAACCCTTCTTAACGGAAGGGTTTTTTTGTATACAAGGGTTTAATATGTCTTTTGATGATGTCCTTAA
>JAVCCX010000300.1 GCA_030765245.1 Candidatus Zophobacter franzmannii
GACCAACGAAATCATTCAAGTGGGATGAAGTTGTTAACAAGCTTCATAAGAAGAGTATCTATCCTTATGCCTTTGGTACATTTGCAGCTCCTAAGGTGAGTTGGGATGAGGAAGTTGGAAAAGGTAAAGCCTATTTTACCTGGGTTTATAGTGCTGAAGTTGTAGAAGTAGAAGTCACGAAGACAGGTGCTGTTAAGATGCTTAATGCCTTCGCTGTGCATGACATTGGTAAGATTATCAATAAACCGCTCTTAGAAGGACAGGTTTATGGTGGTCTGATGCAGGGTGCCGGAATGGCGCTTTGGGAAGATCTTGGGATTAAAGACGGTAGGATTAATAGCCTTAACTTTCATAAGTACCGTATTCCCAGGATTACTGATATGCCTGACATTAAGGCTTACATTATTGAGAGTGAAGACAAGAATACTCCTTCCGGTGCGAAGGGGATAGGTGAACCGGCTTTGGAACTGATTGCACCTGCTCTTGCAAATGCAATTTATAGAGCAACAGGGAAAAGATACAATTCATACCCTATGGAACCGCTTATAAAGAGAGATTTATAGATGAAAACAATAATTAATGGTAAAGAGTATAGTATTGAAGAGAATAAACTCCAGACAAGTTTATTAGACTTTCTGCGTGAGGATCTGAATCTTACAGGTACCAAGAATGGTTGCGGGATTGGCGTATGTGGAGCGTGTACTATTCTCGTAGATAATATGCCTATGCGATCATGTATCAAAAAGGTCGCGGACATAGTTGGAAAGAGTGTTATAACTATCGAAGGCATGGAACAAGCAGACGGAACAGTTGCTCCAATCCAACAGGCTTTTATCGATTGTGGTGCTATCCAGTGTGGGTTTTGTACACCCGGGATGGTTTTGACTGCCCACTCTTTACTTTTACATAACAATCAACCAAGTGAAGATGAGATTAAGAAAGCGTTGAAGGGTAATCTGTGCAGGTGTACGGGATACAAACAGATAATAGATGCAGTGAAGACAGCTGCAAAGAAATACAGGGAATAAGAAAGAGATGTTTACTTTAAAATATTTCGAAGGATCTCAGACCAAACTCATCACATCAGAGGGTTGTAACACACTTTCGTTTGAGTTTGGACAAAGCTCTCTTCGATTTGTTTTTGAAAAAACAAAGCAAAAACTCTGCTCTTGACATCGTCAATTGCAGTGAAGACAGTTGCAAAACACTATAGAGGATAAGATATGGAAAATTTAGAAAAGAAGATAGAGCAGTTTCTTGCTCTTGATTTGAAAGGTTATACTAATAACTTTCTCCTGACCTGGGAGAAGAGTGATGCACATATCGAAGCTACCCAGCTTCTCACAGAGATCTTTTCATCAATGCATAAGAACGGTCGTTCGTTTAGAGCATTTGAGGAAGGTCTTGCTATCTCAATCTTTAGAGATAACTCAACCAGGACGCGTTTCAGTTATGCGTCCGCAGCTAATGCACTAGGTTTGGCTGTTAGTGATCTCGATGAAGAGAAATCACAGATTGCACATGGGGAGACAGTTCGTGAGACTGCAAATATGATCTCTTTCCTTGCTGATGCGATTGGAATTAGGGACGATATGTTCCTTGGCGAGGGTAACAGATATATGAGAGAGGTTTCAGATGCCCTTGATATGGGCTTTGAAGAGGGTACACTACACCAACGACCTGCCTTAGTTAACCTCCAGTGTGATATTGACCATCCGACTCAATCGATGGCAGATATGGCAAAACTCCGTGATTACTTTGGCGGAGTCGAGAATTTAAAAGGTAAGAAGATTGCTATGACATGGGCATATTCTCCCAGCTATGGTAAACCTCTTAGTGTTCCACAGGGAATCATCGGTCTTATGACCCGTTTTGGAATGGAAGTTACCTTGGCACATCCTGAGGGATATGGTCTTATACCTGATGTTGTAAAGCTTGCAGGTCAACAGGCCCTTGAATCAGGCGGAAGCTTCAAAGTGGTAAACAGTATGGAGGAGGCATTTAAAGATGCGGATATCGTTTACCCTAAGTCTTGGGCTCCATATAGTGTGATGAAGGAGCGAACCGAATTACTAAAGAATTCATACACAGAGGAACTCAAAACACTTGAGCAGAATTGTCTGGTGCATAACGCAAAGTTCAAAGAATGGGAGTGTACTGAGGAGATGATGAAGCTCACAAAGGATGGTGAGGCTCTTTATATGCATTGCTTACCTGCCGACATAACAGATGTTAGTTGTGAACAAGGTGAGGTATCCAAGTCCGTATTTGATAAATATCGTAAACATACATATGAAGAAGCCGGATACAAGCCATTTGTGATTGCAGCGATGATATTCCTCGCTAGATTTGAGAACCCTAAACTTAAACTTGTAGAGATACTTGAAAGAAATAAAGATAGATTTTAATAAATGGAGAAAAGATGAACGAACAGAAAGTTTTAGAAAATACAGTACAGCGTTGTCGTGAGAAGAATATCATTATACCTACTTATAAGCAGATGAGAAATCCGGAACTTGTTCCAGACGAGATAAAAGAGCAACTGAAAGATGTGGGCTTATGGGAAGTTAATCCACTTAACTTATTCAGGATAACCTGGAAGAATGAACCTGTTGAATCCGGAGGTGAATACGGTGGAGTTAACTATCTCAAATTACCGTCAGAGTTAACCGGTATTCCTTCTCCCATATATGTTTTGATTGGTAAGTATTTCCCAACCGGAGCCCATAAAGTAGGGGCTACTTTTGGACCACTTGTCGAGAAACTGGTTACAGGTAAATTTGATCCTACAACCCAAAAGGCACTTTGGCCATCTACCGGTAACTACTGCCGCGGTGGAGCCTTTAACTCTACACTATTAGACTGCCATTCTATAGCTGTTTTACCTGAAGAAATGAGTGAAGAGAGGTTTACCTGGTTGAAAGAGATTGGAGCAGAAGTGTTTGCCACTCCAGGTTGTGAAAGCAATGTGAAGGAGATCTATGATAAGGCAAAAGAGCTCCTTGCAGAGCGTGGAGACACTATAGTAAACATGAACCAGTTTGAGCAGTTTGGTAACCCTATCTGGCATTATGCTGTGACAGGTCCTGCAATGGAAGAAGTGTTTTTACAAGAGAAGAATACAAAGAGTCGATTTGCCGGCATGTTCTTGACTCAAGGCTCAGCCGGAACATTAGGAGCAGCAGAATATTTAAAAGAGAAATATCCACTGATGAAGTTATCAGTTGGTGAAGCTCTCCAATGCCCAACCTTGCTTTATAATGGATTTGGTGGACATCGCATTGAAGGCATAGGAGATAAGCATGTTCCATGGGTTCATAATATAAA
>JAVCCX010000202.1 GCA_030765245.1 Candidatus Zophobacter franzmannii
CAAGTCTTCCCTATCCCGAGTATTTAATGGATTTTCAGAACCAAGTTTCATTGCATTTACAAGTTCTTGTTTAGACATGCCATTATCATTATCAATTATTGCTAACCATGGTTTAGAATTGTTCCAATCAAATCTAATATTTATCACTGATGCGCAGGCAGTAATGCTGTTATCAATAATATCTGCAACTGCTGTCTCTATGGAATAGCCAATCTCACGCATAGATTCTATAAGTGACTTAGGATTTGGTGGTAAGTTTATATAGTTCATTAATCCGCTCTCATTGTTTAAGTATAAAAAATGAATTTAAATTCTTCCCCATAAAGAAATTTAACTATTTACTTTCTTGAATTTACCTTAATTAGTAAGGATATTTCTTGTCAACTATATATTACCATCATCAATTATTCCCCTCTTTCTTCCCCAACCATTTCTGGATGATGTTTCCTTTCTTCTCAGCACCACTGCGTTTGAACATATCGATAGAGCCTTTGACGATATGCTTAGTGGTATTCACGATTAGTTTAGTACCCGGGAATAGCTCTTTATCAGAGGAGATATATGCCAATTTGCAATAGTTCTCGGTAAGTAAAGCGACTCTCGTCAGGAGAGCGGCATTGACAAAGCCGTCAGCAATAGAACCAGTCAAAATGTTAAGCCCAGGTACTTTATTTAAAACTTCGCTCCCTAATTTTGAGAATAATTCTTCTACCGAAGATTCGACAATTTCCGAACCACCGATAGCGACTGAGATATAGACCTTCTTTAGGATTATGAAGACATAACGGTTACTAACCCGACCGTTGAAGGTCTTGAAGATCTCCTTTATCATATTAACAGACGAGGAGAGGATTAAAATAGCATCAAGAAAGCCGTTTTGCGACACACTCGTACTTATGAACAATTGAGAGACATAACGCTCTCTAATCGCCTTTAATGAAGGATCAAGTTTAGTAAGTAGATACTTATACTCCTCACCTGTATCGTCAATAGGTTCCAGTTCCATATTCTTTGAGTTCAGGACTAACCTGAGATGCTTGTTTCGCTTGATTAGGTTCTTTTCGAGCTTATCAGGATTCTCAATTGGCGAGAATAGAGCACGGAATGAGAATAGCTTGATAATCGGGATAAGAATAAACCAGATTACTGAGAATCCGAACAGTCCAAAGATGGTATAAGCAAGGTAGATGTTCAGTGATTTCACTGCTGAATAGAGGATTACAGCCTCTTTGAAAATAAGATAAATAAAGAAAAGCGAGAGAATCCAGAGGATTCGTTTAATGTATTTCATACGCACCTCGGATTCACTATTCATGGCGTTAAAAAAGAGTCTAGAGATTTGTTGGAAGCAAGGGAATTATATTTTGCACCTTGCGGATGGTTGAAGACCTCCGCAATGGTGGAGATAGCCACAACAACTCGGGAGAGTTGTTTTACGTACTGCGACTCTCTAGAGTTGCTGTGCAAGCTGAGCTTGCATTGTCTCTTCAATCATTGGATAAGACTAACAATTGGACAGCTCGTTGAGCTGCGAGCAAGCGTGGACGCTCGCATTACGGTCATTAAGATTGCTGTTACCCCATCCGTCTTTGCCGAGGGTACGATGGACAGGCTAATTGGGATGACACATCAGATTGGTTCTTACCTATCGAGGGAGTTAATTGTTCAGCCCGTGGGCTGAATCGTAGCGTAAGCTTCCAGCTTGCTTTGAATTAATACACAACAACTCAGGAGAGTTGTTTTACGTGCTGCGACTCTCTAGAGTTGCTGTGCAAGCTGAGCTTGCATCTCTTCAATCAGTGGATAAGACTAACAATTGGACAGCTCGGAGAGCTGCGAGCAAGCGTGGACGCTCGCATTACGGTCATTAAGATTGCCTCTATCCCATCCGTCTTTGCCGAGGGTACGATGGACAGGCTAATTGGGATGACACATCAGATTGGTTCTTACCTATCGGGGGAGTTAATTATTCAGTCCATGCACTGAATCGTAGCGTAAGCTTCCAGCTTGCGTTGAATTAATACACAACAACTCGGGAGAGTTGTTTTACGTACTGCGACTCTCTAGAGTTGCTGTGCAAGCTGAGCTTGCATCTCTTCAATCAGTGGATAAGACTAACAATTGGACAGCTCGGAGAGCTGCAAGCAAGCGTGGACGCTCGCATTACGGTCAGTCTACCCCGGGTTTCACCTGGAGCTACTCACATTTAACCCATATAGGGCTAGAAAAAGGTCAGGGACATAAGAGAACAGCTCTGCGGGCTGAAAGAAAGAAGGCAAAAGCCTTGAAGAGGCTTAAGTTTAAATAGCCACATGCGCAAGCGTGTGGTAACGTAAAATACGAATTATCAGCCCTATAGGGGCTGAAGATTGGTGAGAAGATGAGGATTTATCTTGCTTTTTCACTATCTGAAAGGTCTAAGGACCATCCTCCTTCGCCAAGGCTATGGTAGGACCATTTGAAAGGTAAAAGACTAGGATTGATTAGTAAAGAAGTGAAGCTAAAGCGTCATTCCCCACAATACACCCAAGCCACTACAAACCTTAGCATTATCGTAGAAGCAGTGGAGAACCTGTGATTGAAAAGATGTTTATATGAAAAAGAGCCTTGTCTTTCGACAAGGCTCTCAATATATTCAGATAATAGCTTATTTAACCATTATCATCTTACGTGTTTCAGTATTGCTACCAACAGTCATTTTGTAGAAATAGATACCACTAGTAACTGTGTCACCATTGTTATCATCACCATTCCATACAACTGAATGATCGCCAGCAGTTTTGTGTGAATTTACAAGATTTTTTACAAGCTGACCCTTAACATTATAAACATTAAGAGATACGTCACCGTTAACAGGTGCACTGTAATTAATCTGTGTAGTTGGGTTGAAAGGATTAGGATAGTTCTGAGCAAGCATTGATTTTGCAGGAGTAGCTGTTACTACTTCATTGCCAGTTAAATTAACTGTGAAATCAAGAGCTGTTAAAACTATCTTACCAGGACCAGCCTGTCCTTCAGCCTGAGTTGAGCAACCCCAAACATCATCATCATGGAAATAGAAGAACAAACGATATGTCTGGTTGTTCTCAGCATCTACTCCAAGATAGAGAAGTTCTTCTGCAGGGTATGCAAAGATTGGAGTCATTCCATCCCATTCAGGGACATAAGCATGTTCAACACCATAGCCCATATCATCACCACTTTCATCAAGCCAGAAGTCATCAGCAACATCTACGCCACTAAAAGCGATAGGTGCCTGCCATGTTGCGCCGTCATCAAGAGATAAGGATACATATATTTCAGGTGTATTTTCATACGGCTGCCAATATGTAAGACCATCAATATGGAAATCGTTAGCAGGAGTAGAATCATGCCAAACCATAGCCATTGCACCTTCACTGTTTGCATTTGTGATCTTAGTGTGCCCAAGATGGAAGAACATAGCATCATCATGTGAGTCTGGATCATAATGAGGGAAAGGAAGGATTGAGTCCATTTTAACGTTACCATAACCATCAATGTCAGGTGTAACACCATCATCAACACCATCATATGTACCATCATCCCAGAAGTAATCTACATTACCGTCATTATCAAGATCCCAATGTACAAAGTGACCTGGACCTGTACTCTTAGGGAATACATCGGTTAAAGACATTTCGTTAGTTGAAACATTGTAAACAATATCTTTAACTATGTGTAATGAAGGATAATAGTAACCAGAGTCTAAACCTTGACCTGTAAGGGCGAAAGTAGCTGGCATGTGGAGATTATTATCTTGATCCCAACCGAGAGTGAAATGACCATTATTGGTAACTTCATAAGCCATATCAGTTATTGGAACATCACCATTTTCTGAATCTGTGAAATGAAGAGAACCATCACCGTTACTTGGGTTATTAACAGGATATGAGATATCAAATGAATTGAGTCCCCAAGTTGATGTTGGATTACAATAATCTTCATGGATAAATACATCATAAGTCAATTCATCATCAGCAGTGTCACCTAAATGGTAACCCATATAGATAACCTTACCGGCATTAATGCCTTTACCTACGATGAAACTAAAGAAAGGACGACGCCACTCATTAGTATCAGCATTCCAAGCATCAAGCATAGGAATACTTGTGTAGTTCCAAGTTAATGGTAAACCGAAGTCAACATCATCTTGTGTGTAATCTGCATAAGAGATATATGGATTCTCAACTGGTGAAGGTTCACCTGTTGTTTCACTGATAACTGAATGAGATACTGAGTTTCTAGCTAAGATATAAACACGCTGGTATGTGTCACCAAGAGGTGAAGGACCAACCTGTACTGAAGGCCAGATAAACTGGTTATCATCACTACCATTAGTAGTAATAGGGTTGTCAATTACCATGTAAGCATCTGATGGGATACCGGGGATACCCGCAAAGTACGGATCCCAACCCATTTTAACTTGATAAACTTGATCGCCATCAGCGTCATCATGCCAAGCCATCATCATTTTACCCCAATCATCAACATCCATACCTGGGTATCCTTCCCATGTATCAACAGTTGTGAAAAGACCATTTTGAGTTACATTGCCGGTTCCGTCTAAGTATGCATAATATACCCGTCTGTTACCAGTGCTTGTAGGTCTTGCCATATATGTGATGAACATTCCATCTCCATAATCGCCACCTGGCTGTAATCTAATTGGTGTGTTAGAATATGCACCTGGCATATAGTCATAATAGTTAGGGTCTTGTAAGAATTGCTGAGTGTAATTAGCACCCCAGTTTACTGTTCTTTCTGTTCTTGTTATAGGTGTTCCGGCAGATCTGCCAGCAATATCACCAGAGATATTCAAAGGCTTCTTATCGAAAGCGGGAGTTTGTACCTCTGCAATTAACG
>JAVCCX010000140.1 GCA_030765245.1 Candidatus Zophobacter franzmannii
TGGGTGATTTCTTCAGTAAATCAGAGTCCACAAGTAGAAATGATACTGTTGGAGATGTATCATATCGAATAAAGATGGATTTAAACCAGCATTTCAAGCAATTTGCAAATATATTCCGTCGTAATTTAACGCTAAAGTTTAGAAATAAGACTAACTTGATGATTACATTTTTACAAGCACCTATCCTAGCCTTAGTTGTCAGTTTTATCTTGCGTTTAGCTCCATTGACCGGCAGTTACAGCTATTACAACAATGTTAATATCGGGATATTCAACTTTGTCTCAATCATCATCTTCATATTCTTTGGACTATCGAATAGTTTGGAGGACATAGCATCTGAAAGACGAATGTTGAAGCGGGAGAAGAGACTGAGTATGAAAGTAAGTTACTATACTATTTCAAAGATAGTAACACTTGGACTTTTTACAGGGGTACAAGTCTTTCTCTATCTGATGATTTCAAGCATTATCCTACAAGCACATGGGACTTTCTTTATCTCCTTTATCTTTCTCTTACTTTCCGGAGCAAGTGGATTTTCGTTTGGTCTCTTGATTTCCTGTTATTTAAATGACAGTAAATCAATAATCAATATTTTGCCCCTAATCTTGATACCGCAAATCATCTTTGCAGGTGCTATAATTGAATACGAAAAAATGAACCGTAGTATCACTATCTCAAAACAAAACCCAATCCCGGAAGTAGTACAGCTAATGCCTTCTCGCTGGTTGTTCGAAGGACTGATTACAGGCGTAGTAGAAAGGAATACATACAACCGTTCTCTCACAAAGCTTGCTGATGAGGGACGGGACTTAGTAAAACAATTGCATTCCGGTTATTTGAATAATAAGATGTATAAAGAGAAACTGTACAAGAACTATGACAAAAAGGCATTCGTTGCCAAGAAGTATCCTCGTGAAAGATACACGAATAGAAGCTTAGAACTTTCAGTTCGATTAATGGATGGCAAGTTTATGAATACAGAGTCCAATGTGTTTTTAGCTTCCTATAAGAAGTTATTTAACTTGACATTCAGAACCTATAATTTCAACTTAATTATCATTATGTTGTATATAGGAATTGTAAATTTCCTAACCTTGATTAAACTTAAATATTATAAATAACTTACAAAGGGGAATCTGATGAAGAAGATTATTATCTGGTCAGTACTAATTGCTCTCTTAACTGTTTCTGTCTTAGGATGTACTAAGAAAGAGCAACCAAAACAAACTCAAAAAGAGCAAGTGGAGTGGAGAAATTTCCCACTTCCAAGTTTCAAAGAACTATTCACAAAACTTGATTATCTTAAGGATGCAGATTACACTAAGTCACTTCCAAAAGAGATATATACAGTAGAACCTACTGTATATCAAGCTTCTTTTGCACTCGGTGTTCTTACGGCTGACGCTATTCTAAGTGTTCAAGCTAAGAATAAAACTAACCTCATCGATATCTCACAGAAGATGATTGAATATTCCAACCTTGTTGGAATTGATGAGCAAGTTCTCAAACTTGCTGATGAGCTTAAAAACTATATTGAGAAAGAGGCATGGACAATGCTTGAGGAATCACTTGATAAGTATCATCGTGATGTCCAGAGTGGTCTCTGGAAAGCAAAAAGATATGATGTGTTTACTCTCATGCAGCTTGGGGGCTGGATGGAAGGTCTTAACCGTATTTCCTATCTTGTTAATAACAACTATAAGGCAGATTACACTTCCGTTGTTAACGAGCGTGGTCTCCTGAACTCCTTAATTCAGAATATGCAACTTATAGACAATAAAAAGATTACAGAAGCTGATTACTATAAAGTTGCTTTCACTAATATCGGGCAAATCAAATCGGTTATTTACAATACGGAAGACTCCAAATACACTAAAGAACAGTTGATGAGTTTAGAAAAACTTACCGGTGAGATCCTCAAAGCTGTTAAATAGAAGAGATTTAGATATATAAACCCCCTTCATATCGGAGGGGGTTTTCTTTTGCAAAATAGAGATATATGTGTAGGTCTTAGTAGGGGAATAATACATTATGCTCTCTTAAATCTAACTAGAAAATGCTTGTCGTACCTCAATCATCCAACCTTCGCTAAACCCTCGGATGACAAGCCTGATTGCGTCTTACTGTCTTACTGTACAACGACTTTGCAAGTCGTTTCATAATCTGGTATGCGGACATCCTGTCCGCTTATTAATCTGCAATATTTTACTACCCCAATTCAATTAACTCATATCAGATATAGACAACGCACTTCCAATCTACATTCCTCTTGCCCCATGAGAAAAGGGGAAGGCAGGTGGCTGAGAAGGTCGGTTTAAGTGCGTTGCTTGTTTTGATATGGGGTTATTAAAGCCTTGCTATATAGGTTACTTGAAATATTGCGAAAATCATTTGACATCGAGATAAATATTTTTCTTAACCATTTAAAGGTCAGAGTCCATTTCGAAGTCAGTGGAATAGTTGCAGAATAGCTTTTCCATTTAAAAAATTGACAGATATAAGAGAGGAAGATTAGTAACAATACTAATAACAAAAGAGAAGATACATGGATATCATCAAAACAATATCACTTACTAAAGATTATAATATGGGTAAAGTTACCGTGAATGCCTTGAAGGGACTCGACTTCTCGATTAAGAAGGGTGAGTTTGTTGCCATTATGGGACCTTCAGGTTCTGGTAAGAGTACTCTCATGCATATATTGGGTTGCTTGGACACTCCAACAAATGGTGAATACCACCTCGATGACACTCAGGTCAGCAAGTTCAAGAAAAGAGAATTAGCTGCAATTCGTAATGATAAGATTGGGTTCATTTTTCAGACCTTTAACCTTTTACCTCATCTCAATGTTTTAAAGAATGTTGAGCTTCCCCTTATGTATGCCGGGTTGAGTGCCAGAAAGCGCAAAAAGATTGCCCTTGAAGTACTCGATAGTGTCGGGCTCGGCGATAGAACTAAGCATAAACCGGGTGAATTATCCGGTGGACAGAGACAGAGAGTTGCGATTGCAAGAGCAATTGTTAATAATCCGGCGATTATACTTGCAGATGAACCTACAGGTAATCTTGATAGTCAGTCCGGTGGAGATATCCTAGAGATATTCAACACACTTCATTCTCAGGGACATACCGTAGTTATGGTTACACATGACCGTCTTGTTGCTGAAAAAGCAGACAGAATTATCACAATTAAAGATGGGTTGATTGAAAATGGCACTCTCACTTAGTCAATCAATTGTCGTTGGTCTTGCTGACTTCTGGTCACGAAAGGTTAGAAGTCTAATTACCATCTTTGGTATCATTCTTGGCATTATGTCTATAATCGTAGTGTTAGCTCTTGTAAATGGGGTTAAAGAGATGTCCATGGAATGGATGATGCAATCAGGTGGTCTCAGTAAAATCAATATAAGAGGGAACTGGGAGTACGAAGATAGAAAAGCAGATAAAAGCCTAAGTTTAAAGCAAGTTAACTATATAAAAGACGTTTGTCCTGAGGCTGTTGCCTTTAATCCACAAAGCAATATTTGGGCTAAATTATCGTATGGCAGCAAGAAGGAACAACAGCTCATTGTTGGAGCATATCCCGATTATCAGATAGCTGAAACCTGGACAACTCAACAAGGTAGATTTATCACTGATACTGACATCAGGAACAAGAGTAATGTGATTGTTCTCGGTACGACTATTAAGAAATCCTTGTTTGGTAATGAGGATGCTATTGGTAAGTTGGTTGGGATGAATGGGAAGAAGTATCAGGTTGTAGGGGTGATGAAATATCGCTATATGAAGAATCGATGGGCTAGTGAAGGCCAGAGTGATAATGCAATGGAGTGGAAGAATAAGAACAGTTTCATACCTCTTTCAACAATGCTAATTAAAGAAAAAGCGGATGATAGAATTTGGGATTTCAGTGTAACTGCGTCTTCCCCTGAAACATCGGTTGAACTTAAAGAAAAAATAAGTAACATAATTCTCAATTTCAAGCGTGGGAAACCACTAATGCGTGTTACTTCAAACTATGAAGAATCAAACCAATCAGATGATAATTTCAAAATGATGACAATGATATTCTTCCTAGTTGCTGCAATTTCACTGCTTGTAGGTGGCATCGTTATTATGAACATTATGCTTGCAACTATCCAGGAAAGAACTCGCGAGATTGGTGTTAGACTATCGGTTGGAGCTCGCAGATTTGACATATTCCTCCAATTCCTAATCCAAACCGTGATTATTACAACCATTGGTGGTATATTAGGTGTTGTATTCGGATTATCCATTTTAGAATTGGTAGGAAAGTTTCTTCAGATGAAAGCGGTTGCATCAGAACAAATGGTCTTAACTGCTATCTTAGTTTCAGTAGGAATTGGTCTGATCTTTGGTATCTTCCCGGCTGTTCGGGCAAGTAATTTAGACCCTGTCGAGGCTCTGCGTTATGAGTAATCCCGGTAGTAATTTCTTCACAGATTGTAAGAACTTTGTTAAAGATAAGAGTTATCGTGTCAGATGTAGGCAGGCTACTTTCGGTTTTCTCAAGTTATTCTGGGAGCGTATTGTCGAGGATAAAGTATTAACTGAGGCTTCTGCCCTGAGTTATATCACTTTCCTTGGTTTTGTCCCGTTTATTCTATTCATTGTATTAATGCTACCTGATCTGCCTTTCTTTAACTTTAATGAAGTATTAGATTCTTTCCTGAAGAACTTCTTTCTACCACAATCTGCAGAGACTATTGCAGTTTATGTGAAACAGTTACTCGCAAAAACAACTTCCTTTAGTCTTTTCAACTTTATTCTGTTCATTATCACATCTTACTCTATGTTTAATGGGATTAATACTGTCTTTGACCGAATATTGCGGATTAAGGAAGTAAAGAGTTCGAGTTTTATCTTTAACTTATTGAAGTTCTTTGGTACTATCTTTTTTGGTTTCCTCGTGATACTAATCCTTTTCGCTGCCATATCAGCTCCGTTCTGGAACAACTTTACCGATAACTTTATGATTAGGCAGATTACTACATACATTTATCCGTTATTGATTGAGTTTTTACTTGTAGTCTTTCTGTACTTTTTTGTGCCAACAGGCGATATAAGGCTTAAGTCAATTGTTAAATCAGCTATAGTTACCGCATTTGTCTGGTTCTTAGTTAAATTTGGATTTGATTGGTATATCAGAAACCTGACAAATATTGAGCTTTCGTATGGTGTTTTAGCCTCTGTACCGATTTTCCTTTTATGGGTATATATAAATTGGTTCATTATACTCAGTGGTATTGTCCTTGTTTCGATCATGGAGCACATGCCATCTACAAAGGTTTGTGATGATTTTGAAATGGCATCAATAGAAATAAAAGTGCCAGTGAAGAAGAACACTTTTTCTACACTGAATAAGCATTATAAGAAGCAAGAGATGATTAAATTAATAAAGGAATTGATAAAAGAGGATGAAAACGATAAAAAGAGCACTGATTAGCGTCTCTGATAAGACTGGGATTGTAGAATTTGCCACTCGTATCACAGAACTAGGGTTTGAGATAATCTCTACAGGTGGCACTTACAAGATGATAAGTGATGCCAAAGTCCCTGTTTTGAAAGTATCTGATGTTACAGGATTCCCTGAGATTATGGATGGTAGAGTAAAAACAATAAATCCTTTTATTCATGGTGGTATTTTAGCCAATAGAAGTATTCCAAGCCATCTTGAAGAGGCTGAAGAGCAAAAGATAACCCTCATTGACCTGGTTGTCGTAAACCTTTATCCTTTTGAAAAGACACTTCTAAATCCAGACTCTACTCATGAAGAGAAGATTGAGAATATTGACATTGGTGGACCAACAATGCTCAGATCATCTGCAAAGAATTATCACGATGTTACGGTCGTCACAGATCCTAGTGATTATGAGAAGGTGATTTCTGAGATAGAAACTAATGGTACAACAAGTCTTGAAACAAGAGAGTATTTATCCTTCAAAACTTTTAGACATACAGCTGACTATGATACACTGATTAGTGGATACTTCAGTGATAAACTTGAAGATAGTGTTAAAGGATTCATGCAAGCTTCACAACCTCTGAAGAGTGAACTTCGTTATGGAGAAAATCCTCATCAAAGTGCAGGATTTTATTCTCGTTCTGAGAACCAGATGGTTGAAGTTTTCCATGGGAAGGCACTCTCATACAATAACTACTTAGACATTGATGCAGCGTTGAAGCTTATTTCAAAGTTTGATGATGAGTGCTGTGTTGCAATTCTTAAACATACGAATCCTAGTGGTATTGGCATCGGTAATACTGTTGAAGAGGCATATAGAAAGGCTTTTGCTACTGATACTTTATCCCCGTTTGGTGGAATTGTAATTGCAAATCAAGAGATGAACTTGGATGGAGCATTAGCTATCAATGAGATTTTCACTGAGATTATCATAGCCCCATCATACAGTGCTGATGCTAAGGCTAAACTGGTGAAGAAGAAGAACCGTAGGCTTCTTACTTACTTCCCTGAACAAGTAGCGAAATTAGCCGACTCTAAGTACTCTGTTACTTGCCTCGATGGCTTCTTATCACAAGATCTGGATTTCGATAAAGATGATATGAGTGCTTGGACTGTTCCAACTGACCGTAA
>JAVCCX010000030.1 GCA_030765245.1 Candidatus Zophobacter franzmannii
CATGGAGTACATCATCACAGGACCACCAACACTACTCTTAGCCATTTTGGGATTCTTGATGATGTAGTAAAATCCGACATAATTGGCGATGATAAAGCTTACAGTTATCTTTCCTGAGTTAACAAAGCATTGACCGATTGAATATCGTTCTTTGTAGCTGACCGGCATATACTGCGATACACCTATCATTTTACGCCCATTAGAAAGGACATTCTCTTCAAGATTAATGGTTTTCAAAAACTGATTTCCATTTCGACTAATTAGAAACTCTAATTTGGATTTATCACTGTTTATGATATGTTTTCTCATCTCAGTCCATTTATTAACTTTGAAACCTTCAATTTCTAGAATCTTGTCTTCTGATTGTAGGCCTGCCCTAAAGGCTGGCATACCAGGGGATACTTCTCCTACAATTGGAGGTATTTCAGGTCTGAGAAAAGTAACCCATTTTCCAGGTGTAATACCATCAGTTGTTATGGTTTCTTTGCGATTATCTCGTTCTATAGTAAATACATTGGAACTCTTTGGTTTTAGCTTTTCTGCAACCTGGTTGAATCCATATATATCTTCCCCGTTTACGGTGATAATCTCGTCTCCGGGCTGGAAATATGTAGCATATAAAGAATCAGCTTCTGCAATTATTGGATAGTGGTCTTCATAGGTTTTACCAAGACCATACATAATTACAAATAGGAATAGAGCAAACAGAAGGTTAAAGAATGGACCACCGAGAGTTACAAGAGCTCTTTGCCACCAAGGTTTCTCAGAGAATGAGTCAGGGTCGGGTTTCTTCTCATCAGCATTCTCTCCCTTCATTTTGACATAGCCACCTAGCGGTAGCAGAGAGAGTCTATATTCTGTTGTTTTACTCTTGTAGGAAAGTAGCTTAGGTCCGAATCCTATCGAGAACTTCTCTACATAGATTCCGAAGAGTTTTGCTACTATGAGATGCCCGAATTCGTGCACAGTTACCAGTACCCCTAAGGCTACGGCAAAAATCAATATGTTTATAAATGTCAATTGTTCACCTTTCTGTTTTCAATTATCTCACATAAAACGATAGCAGTATAAGGGTCAATAAAAAACTCTTTGCTTTCTAACCCTCTACATAATGGAATTAGGTAGTTTCAAATACTAAAACAGGATGGGAAAGATGACTCTCTTTAAATAAAAAGTAATTTTGTTTGACGGAATAAAGCCTTATTCCATAGTTTTGGTCGTGGTGTGAGGAAAATAAAAATTCCGGAGGAATTAAGATGAACGAAGAGATTATGAAAGAGCTTATGACAGAGATTCTTGCTGAGATGAAATTACAAACAAGGCTTGTGGCAAAATTATCCAGAGATATTCACCAGATGAGAGAAGCTGCAACAATCACAGAGTTTTATGGTAGTGCTGAAGTTGATATCGAGACTACTCTTGGATGGAAAAAACATCTTCACTATATGGATGAAATCATGAAAAACGTTGATGTCCCAGATGAGGAAGAAAAATACTACTAAACCCCCTCACATGCGATTCTCACACCATTTCTTTTTATAAAGTTTGAGTTTTATGATACTCAAAATAGCTTTGAGCAAAGCCGAACAGACCCTTGTTTGGCTTTCTCAATATTGAGTACAGATGAAGGATTCTAAACAGTTTCAAGGTAGCGTGAAATATGGAAAACGACAAGCTCAAAACCAATCTTTGCAAATTTAATGAAGACATTATCAATCTAATAGTTGAAAAGTATAAACACAACAAAGCCTTATTAGTCTTTCCCACTGAGGTATCCGCTCGAACTTGTCAGTTTAAGTTGCAAGAGTATTGGGAGTTTAACAATATCAGAGCAGTCGGGATGGATGAATTCAAGAAGACCTTCTTTTTATCTGATACGCCTGAACTTGCAGACCAAAAGAGATATCTTGCCTTCTTTGCTTCCTTGCTTCCTGAATATAAAGCGGACTTCCACATTCATAACTACTTTGAGTCTGTATCTCTTGCTAACAACTTCTTCTCATTCTTTGAAGAACTACGAGAGGAGTGTGTTGACATAACTTCGGTGATGGTCTCTCTGAATGATAAGAGCATCGAAACGAGTCCGTGGCAAATCACAAACTTAGAGAGATTGCTTGAAATCAGGGAGAGCTATAGGAAGTTCCTGGATGATAGAAAACTCACAGATAAAATATTCAAGACACAACCTGAATTTCAAACAGAAATAAGCGAATATGACACTATCGTGTTTGCTAACCAAATCTATTATACCGGAATTGAAAAGCAACTTATCAATCTTGTACAGACTGAAGGGATTGCTGTAGATATTTATTTCCTGGGAGATAAGGGAGAGTTCAATCAGGAGCATAATTTAGCTGAGAAGTTTGACTATATTCAGCACCTAAAAGATACCAAAATTAATATCAGAATCTTAGAGAATGAACATTCTATGCTCTTGGCATTATGCAATGATATTCATGGAGAAGAGAAACCACAACACTATATCTATCAGGGAATGGGAGATTCAAGAGCGATTGAAATGTTAAATCCTGAGATCTTCAGCCAGCCGATGAATAGCTCCTTTGAACATAGCAGTATCTACAAGTTATTAAGCATAATTGCTCTCCTTTTAAAAGGGATTGTTAGGGATGGTGCCTTAGAACTTATCTCGATCAATGCGATTATGGATGCCCTGAATGAATCAGCTTATATGAAATTCCTCAAACTCGATGACCTTAAGCTCAAAGATGCAATTACAAAACTTATTGATAATGGATTTATCTATCTCGACTTTGAGTTAGCAAACTGTTCTAAATTCATCAAAAATGAGTATCTCTTAGAATTCCTAAAGACGCAAAGAGATTTACTAAATCAGTTTAAATCGATCCGTTGTCCGGAAGAGCTTATTGTGCTACTTTCAGAGACTATTAATCCCCAATCTCTTATCTCGGAATCAGATGTTGCAACTTCGGATACTCTCAGCGTTTTCTATGAAGGACTTGTTAATTTCAGGACATTAGGAGAATTCCCAATCTTTAACAAGTGGAGTCAGTTAACCGATGGAGATAAACAGAGATTACCAAAGGACATCTTTGCCCTGCTTCTTGAGAATCTGAGTAGTAGAAAAGTTAAATACAACATTGAAAAGTCAGGTAAAAAAGAAATCAGTTTGAGCTACCACAATTTCCTCGATACCCGTAACCTCAAATATAATAATCTTGCTATTCTCAACCTGCTAGAGGGGATGCTACCCGGTAAACGAAGACAACCGTATCTGTTCACTGAAGTGCAGAGGAAGGCTATTGGACTGAAAACTTATGAGCAGATAAGGCAAAGAGAGAAGTATTACTTCTTCCGTCTTCTAGCATCTGCCGAAAATGTCTGGTTATATGGTCTAAACAACGACAGTGGTGATTTCGAGTTGAGTTCCTATCTTGAAGAAATAATCCTAGCCGGACTACCAAATGTCCACATTGAAAAGTATAATGAAGATGCAGTGAACAGCGTAGTGTTGAACTCAATTCTCAAAAGTGATGCGAGTTGGAAAATCTCGGATGAACCAATAACTCCTGGATTTAGCACTATTGATTACGAGCTTGCAGACCTGCCAATTAAAGATGGTAAGATGGTGTTATCCTTCTCACGCTTCAAGAATCTAAGAGAGAACCCATTCAAGTTCTATTTAGAGAATATAGCCGGCTTAAGGGAGCTTAAAAGAAGAGCTGAAGAGAGCTTTACCGCAAGACTATTCGGAACATTTGTCCATAATCTGATGTCAGAGATTGTAGAAAGGTTGAATGAAACTTATGAAAATTCAGTCGAACAAGAGCTTGATTGGCTTAGTGAAGCCTATGTGGAAAGTAACCTTAAAAGCCTTCTAAACTCAAAGAAGAAAGAGTATTATTACCTGCCTAAGTCACTAGGGAAAATCTATTTTGATTCAATTGTACGCAAAGCAATTGTGAATAATATCCTCTCGTTCTTTATCTCCCTTGATGAGAAGAAGGGAGTGTTCCAAAAGAAAGGATTCACCTTCATTCCGGAGGCTGAAGATAGAAGTGATGTAGTCTATGGCAACACACCACTTGTAGAGTTTGATAAGGATGGTAATAAATTCGGACTATATATCTTAGCAAAAGCAGACCTTAGGTTAGTTTCTAATCAAGAATACATTATCATCGATTATAAAACGGGCAGGCATCATGCTATCCTTGATTATCAGTTACTGATGTACGAAAAAGTTTATAGAGAGGTTGATAAGATTACAGATAAAGCCGTTACTCCAATGTTTTGGATGTTTAAGCACAGCAAGTTTGAGAAGGCTAGAAACAAAAAGGTTGGGTTGGCTGATTACATTACTGATGCCTTTTATAAAGTGTTTGAGAATGGGTTTATGATAGATAGAATTGCAGCTTATGAGCAGGAAAATATAGAGGATGTAAGCAGGTTCTCATATACTCAAAAGGTTAAGGGAGGTAGTGATGCAGAATAAGTTCTTTAAGGTTATTACAGCCTCTGCCGGAACAGGGAAAACCTATAGACTATCCCTGGAATATATTAGGTTGCTTCTTGAGTATGGTGGGTTAGAAGAATTTGATTTCCAACAGATTCTTGCGATTACCTTTACCAAGAAAGCTACTGCTGAGATTAGAGAGAGAATCTTCTCTCACCTAAAAATCCTCTCCTTGCAACCAGAAAGCAAGGAGGGCAAAGACCTCATAAATAACCTTGAAACTCTCTGTGGAATTCAAATTACTCCAGCTTATCTCAAGCAATTGCAAAAGATATACACTGAGATGATGCAGAATAAGCAGGATGTAAGGATATCAACAATAGATTATTTTACAGGCAATATCTTTAAATCAGTGATTGCGCCATGGAAGGGAATTAATGAATATGAGATTGACCAGCAATACAATGAAGAGATAATCTCGGAGGTTTTGGAAGCACTGATTCAATCGGGTGTTATGAGTGATGAGATCATTGAGACTCTCAATAAAGAGTTCAAGATAAACCCAGAAGACCATACATCTGTTTTGGCGAGACTAATTGATAATCGATGGCAGTATAAATTCATTGAAAAGTATGATAAAAAGCCCCATGATGAAGGAGCTGTAGATGCCTTCAAGGACTATTTCTCAGCATTGGATTCATACATCAGTGATTTCAAAAGTATTGTAGACAGTAAAGATTCAAATGACTATGCATCGTTTATGAAAGCTGGAGCGATAAGGGAATTCTCTAATAGCGACTCACAATCAATACTTCAAACGATGTTCTCTTCTTGGACTGATTTAGATTACTTGAAAGCAAATTTCAAGCAAGTATTGGAGAATATCGGCTTCCACAATGGTACAAGAGTTAAAGGTCTCAAAGAAACAGCTGAGTCTGTTAAACAACTGTTAGCAGATGTTCTCTACTATTCTGTCTATCTCGATGAATGGGTAGAATTGAAGAAGTTTTGGGGAGTCCTTTTATCTGAGTATGATAAGCGTAAATTAGCGACATCAAGGCTTACCTACAGTGATGTTGCCAGCTTCACTTATGACAATATGCATGACAAAGAGATCTCAATCATTGATGAGAATACAGGAGCTGTTACAAACAGGTTTTATGAGTTTTTGTCCTATCGAACCCGATTCCTGCTGATTGATGAATTCCAGGATACAAGTGTGAGTCAATTCAAGGTCTTCCAACCTATGATTGATGAGATCTTCAGTGGTGAAGGTGTTTCGCCTTATGGCGGAGTTATCATTGTCGGTGATGAGAAACAGGCTATCTATCAATGGAGAAGTGGAGAGAGAGATTTAATCTTAAAGCTTAAGAATATCTATGAGATCGAGGAGTCAAAGCTTGATGTTTGCTATAGATCTTCAAATGCAGTTATGACATTTTTAAATCAGCTCTTTCAATCTGAGACTCTCCAAGAATATATCAAGAATACTGAGTTTGATTGGGTCTATGAGAATGATGTAAAGTGCTTTCGAGAGGAAGATCAGGGAGAAGTTAAACTTTATGAATTTGACTTTGGAACCAACGATGGCAATAGTGTTGATATCTATCCTGATTTTGTTGATAGATGCCTGAAACCTAACCTAAGAAAACCGGATGGGACACTCGATTGCGGTGGTTCTGCCGTGATTGCCAGAACAAACAAGGAACTCAACCGAATTGCTGCAATCTTGACTGCTGAAGGTATCCCTTTTGTCCAGGAAAGTAATAACTCACTGTTTAAGCATGAGGGGATTAAGCCAATCTTTCACCTCATGGATTTCATAATCTACAAAGACAGATTGTCATTGCTTAAGTTCTACCGCTCTAACCTATATCTTCTTCCACCATCTGAGATGAAACTATACTTACAAAAGTATAACAAGCTATCTGCTGAAGAGTTTGAATTGTATTTAGATACACTTCCGGGGATGCAGAAGATAAAGTCTCTGACTGAGTATTACAACGAACCACTACAGTTTGTTATAAAAGCAATGGAGATGTTCAATATTATTGGTCTGTTCAAAACCGAGAATGAGAGAAAGAATCTCGATAAATTGCTAAGTGTTGCTTCAAGATTTAAGCATGAACGACACGACTACACTCGCAATATTGCAGGATTCGTGCTCTATTGCAACAAACTTGTGAATGAGGAGAGTCATACTGTTGAAACAGTTGGCAGGGATGATGCGTTAACTCTCATCAGTATCCATAAATCCAAAGGTCTTGCTTTTAAGAATGTCTTTGCCTTCAATATTCTCGGAAGCTCGGGGAACAAGAGCACTCAGTTGATGATGAACTATAAGTTCGACGATGAATACAGGGATATGATTGACTTTGATATCTCTTTAAGGTCTCGTGAAATTCTCAAACTTACAACTAAAACAGATGTAATTAAGCAGATGGAACGGACCGAGAAGTTACAGGAGCTGAATGCTATCTATGTTTCTTTGACGAGAGCAGAAGATAATCTGTATCTCTATTATGCTAAGAAACTGACCAAAGATGGTAGTATCTCTAAAGGTACAGAAGTTAATAATGTCATCTATAGCATCAGCAAAGAGATTGTGAACGATATAGACCATGGAGTAATCGAACCTAAAGTGAAGAAAGAGGAAGTGAAGCGACTTTCATTTGAAGGGAAAGAATACACTGATTATTTCAAGGCTAACATCTCAGATTTGATTACTGAACTTCCGAAAGAAGAGAGGAAGAGTTCTCAAGAGTTATCGGCTATCTATCTTCAGAGTCGAAAGAATGTCATTGGCTCTATCATTCATCACTATCTTTCCTACATTTCTTATGCAGAGCCTAAGTACTTTGACAATGCCTATAAGCAAACACTTTCAACATTTGGTAATCTTCTTCCTGCAGATAAGATCAAAGAGTACATCGCCATGGCAAAAGAGTTTATCGATGATAACAGTGACCTTTTCTCAGATGAATGGGACAAGGTTCTAAATGAATACACAATCTTCAATCCTCAGACCGGAAAAGAGTATCGTATAGATAGGTTACAGATTAATACTGTAGAAAAGCAGATTCTTATCGTTGATTTCAAAACTGGTAGAATAGATGATAAAGAGCAGTTGAATACATACAAATCAATAATTGCAGGCTTAAAGCATGTGAAGGATGAAGGATACAATATTGAAACAAGATACGTTAAACTCGATCTTTCCAAAATTCCTGAAGAGTAATTACTTAGTTCTTTTAGAGTTGCCAATAGTTATTATCTTAGGATTCCTCTCGAAGTTGTACAGAGGACCATATCACTTATGGTTGAATAACTCACTTGGGGGAGTCTTTTATGTTATCTTTTTCATTTTACTATTTAGTCTTGCAGTTCCTAAGAAAAGAGTGCTATTCGTTTCGTTATTAGTGTTGATTGGCACTTCGGGGTTAGAGTTTCTTCAGTTGTGGCATCCTCCATTTCTGGAAGCTATCAGAGGAACTTTCATCGGAGTTACAATCCTTGGGAACACCTTCGTTCCCTCCGACTTTATCTATTACTTTATAGGAGCAGTCTCAGGCTTTTTCCTCACAAAAGCGCTTAAACGGTCTTAACCCTGATGGAAAACTTCCATCATAAATACATTTTGAGTTATAAACAGTAGGACAAGTGTGAGAAGGGCAGTAGCAATAGGTGTAATAACCCATCCGGCTCCAACTTTAAACAGCATTTTAAACTGAAGATTCTTTCCACCTTTCGCTAAACTTATACCAATCACAGCACCAACAATTGCTTGAGAACTTGATACAGGGACAAGTGGGAAAGAGGGGAGACCGTGACTTGTAAGGAAGGTCTTCAATCCAACCGATGCAAAGAGGAACATTGTCACAGATACAGCAAAGACCACAATCAAAGCCGTAACAGGGGAGAGCTTAAAGATGTCGGTACCGACTGTGGACATAACTCTTTTAGAGTATGTAATAACACCAACAGCAATCGCAATGCCACCGAGTAAGAAAAGCTGTTGAACTGAGCTAAGTGTGAATAAATTAAAGACATTTATGTCCTGGAACGGTGATGTTTGTACGAAAACACCCATAACATTACCGATGTTATTAGCTCCAAGAGAGTATGAGCCAAAGGCACCAACAATAATCAACAGTTTTCTGGTCCACGAATCTATCTTCAGCATATGCCACTTACCATTATCCAGTATCAATTTTACGACAAAGAACATAATAAATGAGATTGTTGCAGTTAAAACTGGAGAGAATACCCAGGACATAGCAATTTTAGCTAATATTGAGTAGTCTGTTGCTGAACTTGTAAATATATTCCAACCAATAATTCCACCAATAACTGCCTGACTGGTAGAGATTGGGATACCGGAACGGGTCATTA
>JAVCCX010000342.1 GCA_030765245.1 Candidatus Zophobacter franzmannii
AATTTCTTTATAAGGTCATGAAAACCATTATCAATCCATCTCTTATGTCCTGCAAACTCAGTTTCGTCAAGCTTCTCTTCGTAGTAAGCTGAAACTTCTGCTTTAACAGCATCGAAAGCTTCATCGCGTTCGAGTTTACCCTTAATATGAGCAGCTGTGCTAACTTTCTCACCGAAGTTATCTTCCATTTCCTTCATCATCTCATCAGGAACAAGGTCAAGCTTTGGTACAATCTTCTCTTTCTTTGCAGCGGCAATGAACTCTTTCTGGAAAGCAATAACTTTCTTAAGTTCTTCATGACCGGTATAAACTGCTTCAATCATCTGGTCTTCATTAAGTTCATTTACAGACGCTTCGATCATAACGATAGAAGTCTCAGAACCTGAGATTGTAAGGTTAAGCTTTGATTCTGTTTCAAGCTTATCATAGTCAGGGTTCACAACAAATTCGTCATTGATATAACCAACTGTGATACCACCGATAACTCCGTCAAAAGGAATATCAGAGATTCCAAGTGCAACTGAAGCACCAGTCACAGCGAGGATACCCGGATCATTTATGCCGTCATAAGAGAGTACAGTAACAACTACATGTACATTATTCTTAAAGCCCTTTGGGAAGAGAGGACGGATAGAACGGTCAACGATACGAGCGTTGAGAGTTGCATTGGTAGTAGGTCTTGCTTCACGCTTGAAGAAACCGCCAGGGATCTTGCCTGAGGCGTACATCTTTTCGATGAAGTCAACTGTTAATGGGAAGAAATCCCTAAATTCTTTGGGTTCAGGACCCATTGTGGCAGCTACAAGAATTGTAGTTTCGCCTTCTGTAACTAAAACCGCACCATTAGCTTGTTTAGCTATGCGTCCGGTCTCGAATGAAAGCTTTGTACCACAAAGTTCCATCTCTTTTTTTATAATATTAAAGTTATGCATTTCTGCTCCTTTGTTTAGTGGGACAGTCGGGGCAAAAAGCAATATATTAAAGCCATTAAGGACTTAATGTATTGCTTTACACCGGAACAATGTCCCTATTTGTTAATTATAGGGCTAAAAATAAAAAAGGGGGATAAAAATCCCCCTTTCAAATTAGCGTCTTAGACCTAATATTTTTATAATAGTACGATATCTTTCGATATCATTTTTAATAAGGTAATTCAGAAGTCTTCTTCGCTTACCAATCATCATAAGCAAACCTCTTCTGGTTGAATAGTCCTTCTTGTGAATCTTCAAATGCTCTGTAAGTTCTTTAATTCTTGTGCTCAAGAGAGCGATTTGTACTTCAGGACTTCCTGTATCCGACTCATGGAGTTTAAACTCTGCCATGATAGCCACTTTGGCCTCTTTTCTTAATGCCATTTTCTTCTCCTTTGATGTTATGAAATTCAACTAAATTTTCATCTATATATTTGTAAAGTAAAAATTAACTAACTGCTGATAGTAAACCGAGTTCGCTGAGTTTTCTTTAGTCTTAAATTTCCATTACAATCAAGGAGTATATTCAAGACCATTCTGATAGAACTCAATAGTTGGGTTTGCCAGCAGGCTGAACGCTAGGGTTCATAGATTGTATCCTTCGATACAATTCCAATCAGGCACTTAGGATGACAGTGCAAATGGCATCATATATCAAAAAAGCCTGCCAGTGTTACCGGCAGGCTTAGTACCCATGAATAGGGTTAATTTATTTACAATTTACTATTAGTGTTTCACTATCTTGAATTTGTCTTTATGGTAAGTCAGACGACTAAGTATATCCAAGGAACTATCATAGATTGTGTCAGTATCGTTATTTCTTTTTAAAAGAACCTTTTTGTCAGTCTCTTTTGCAAGGTAGATTGTTTGCTGAGTTCCATCAAGAAGATGGAAAGTAGCTATAACCTCAGGATTATCAAAGTAAGGTTCAAGGGTTTCCCACTCACCATCTCTGAACGAACCTGACCTTAAGCCGGCAAAAACTCCGTAGAATTTACGCATCGGAGCATTCTTTCTATCGATGATGAACTCTTCATCCTTGTCTTTATATGTCCAGGTTGCTTCAATTTCGCCTGGTGTTCTGATCATGTCATACTCAGCATCCTGAAGTTTTACATGAACCTTAGCTACATCTTTCTCTGTGATTTCCAAGATCTTGTTTGAACGCCACTGAGCTAGTTTAGGTTGGCAGATTCTGTAAGCATTAGTCTTCATCTGGAAAACATTATTACTCTTCATTTTCCTGACATAACTAAAGTTATAGTTTACACCTTCACCCAGGATAAAGTCAGCCTGGATAGTACCTGCTTTATCGGCAATAGTCGTACGATAACCCTGCTCTATGTCCACTCTATATTTTGAGTGTGAGCTTTCGTTTACTGACATTGGATTGATAGGGAGTCTGACATTTACGATATCAACAAAAAAGGCAATCATCTTATCATCTTTTGCTTCAGTTCTGATAGGGTGGGTAATCCACCATTTATCATCTTCCTTTTCAACAACAATTGTATCTTCAGTTGTTGAGAAAGTTATAGACTGAACGGCAAGAGAGTCAATCTGGATGAACCGGAAATCAGTTTCAACATGCTCTTTCTTCTTTGCAAGATAGAAGATTCCCACGAGAACTATTAGACCAACTATAAGGAGTAGGTTTTTCTTATTCATACATTCTCCTGATTTTCTCACTCTTCTTTCTTCTAATTGTAACATATATGAATCCGGCGATGATCATTAAGAGTGCGGGAAGAACGATATTCAACGATTTAGCAATAAGCTTAACCCGCTTCTCTTCACCATCTAAGTCAACAGGGTCTCTGCCATCTCTTAGAAGCCATTGTCTTACATCTAACCTACTCATCGAAATAGACCTTGAACGAATTTCAAGGGCACTTAAGTCGCCAACCAAGTAGTCAGAGGCATTCAATACGAAGTTAAGGTTGTTTGGCTGTTTGCCGGCACCTTTGTCATTAACAAAGTCACTGTCAGTAACAACTATGATTTGACCGCCCTCGACATTCTTTCTAAAGTCAGGTCTTCCTGCTTGCTCACTGAATGTGAAGAACCCCCCAAAGCTCCCTTCGTAAAGCCCAGCTA
>JAVCCX010000195.1 GCA_030765245.1 Candidatus Zophobacter franzmannii
ACATGCCATAAGCCTTCACCTTCAGCAAGAATGCTACTCCTCTTCCCTATTATAACTCTTCGGTCAGATGTTATGGTCACAGCACATATAGCCAATGTATTTGTGAAGTATTGCTCTGTTAAAACATCATCATTCAGAATATTTGTAACAAAGAAACTCTTGTAATCTGTCTCTTGCAAAACCAGATGTAATGACTTAAGATCCCCTTTAAAATCAACCAAGGAGGCAACTCTGCCATTGAATAGATAGCTCTTATTCTTAGCTGTTTCTTCCTTCCATCGTCGATCTATGTAATTACAAACCTCTATAGGAAAAGTAATACTCTTTTTTAGAACCTCAGTTGTTATATCCTTGGGATCACAAACAATTGGAAATAGGAGTTCATAATCTGATGACACTACGATTTCTTGAGAACTTTGCTAATAACTACTACGAACTCACCTTTTGGTAAGTCTTCGGTCATTGTAATCATTTCACCTAAAGTACCTAAAAATATCTTCTCTTGGGGATAAGTAAGTTTATAACCAACAATAGCTTTTCTGTTACTTCCTAATACATTCGCCATATCCCTAAGGAGAGATTTTAAACGGTATGGAGCATCAAGAAAGACCGTGTCTATGTTATATTGGGCCTTATATGTTTTAAGAGCCTGGATTCGCTCTTCTTTACCCGGTGGCAGGAAACCATAAAAATGAAAGTTTCTAAGTGGAATACCACTAACTTGGAGCATTGCCATTAGTGATGATGCACCCGGAACAGGATATACCGGGATACCATTCTCATGGCATAGATGTACGAGTTTGTTGCCAGGATCAGCAAAGAGAGGTGTACCTGCATCAGAGATGAGTCCAACAGTCTTCCTTTCCATAATCAGCATCTCAAAGATTTCATCTGTCATCTTCTTCTCATTATGCTCATTTAACTCAATCCAGTCCGTTTTAATTTCATGCCTTCTTAATAGCGTAGTACCTGGTTTTCTTTCTTCCAACACGACAAGGTCAACTGCCTTAAGAGTGTTTAATGCTCTAATTGTTATATCATCAGGGTTACCGATAGGGGTTGCTATTATGTATAAGCCGAATTTCAATTCCATTATTTGTTTCTACCTTTATATATTTGATATCCTCCACCAATTAAGGCGAGGATTGTAAGTAATAATCCAATTAAACTTAACGTAAGACCTACAAAGTAACTCTTAGGTTTAAATGTCATCTTTATTTTATGAATTCCTTTAGGTACGACCAAACCTCGTAAGATAGAGTTCACAGCATAGATTTCTGTCTTAACTCCATCAATTGTGGCTTCCCATCCTGCAGGATAGTAAATTTCACTTATTACCAAGAAACTATTCTCATCGGTACTGACAGCCAAACCTAGGTCATGGATATCTGAAGCAGTAACTTCAACACTCGTATCTACAGGCATTGAGATGGAAGGAATTTCTTTCTCTACCACAGCTGTAATAGCAGGATCAAAACCTTCTCCGGTAATAATGCCTGGTATCTTCTCTATATCTTCTTCAACAAAGATACTGTTTACAAACCAAGCTTTTGGCAATGCTCCTGGATTTCTATAAACTTTTAGTTCTCCACTTTTATACACAGGTTGTCCCATGTCTTGTGTAGATAGAATATACTTTCCATTCATCATATTGATGAAATTCATGGAATTAAAGTATTTTGGATTCTCCCAGTATTTCTGATACCTTTGCAGCTTCGCACCATGATAACCAGATGTAGTAGGGACAAATGCAGAGTATGTATTATCCATTGTCTTTTCAGGATAGTGAACCCTAAACATGGATTTATCTTTCATAAGATATTGAGCAATTGCGTCCGGTTTTATCTCTGTTTTCCTAGGTTTAGTCATACCTTGGAAATATTTACTATCCACTATTTTTAGATCAATAAAGGACAAAGCTAAGATTAGAACTAAGAAAGTTACTTTGCCAAATTTCTTAAGTGAGTAGAGCCAACCTAATCCTATACCAATCAATCCTAACATCCCTGCTCTGACAATACCGGCATATGCTAAATCTAGTCGAGCAGCTTTTAGTTGTTTCAATATCTTAGCAGGATACTCAGCTTCTTCAGGTCTAATGAGATTTGTACTACCCATTATAACTCTTCCGAGTACCAAACCTAAAACAGTTAATCCAGCGAAGATAAGAAAGAATTTCTTAAGCTTTTTAGAGGTACCTTCATTTTGGTTCTTAACAATAAAGTCCAAACCAAACCCAGCAAGTAATACAAGTGCCGCCTGGCTAATTACAAGTATTGTTGCAGGAACACGGAATTTGTTAAATCCAGGCAGATACTTAAGAAGAATATCGCTGAACCATGGAGAGTATTTACCGAAGGACATTATCGTAAAAACTAGTACTGCAATCCAGAGAAAGTTAACCTCCTTTCTCTTAGTAAATACAAATGCAAGTATTGCAAAGATGAGAATTACTAACCCTGAGTAGTGATACACTTGAGTGAAACTCATCCACCCCCAATAACTTGGGATTTGGTAACGGCTTAAGTCACCCCCGATTGGAGAGGATATACCTCCGAATAGGTCAGGAACAACGATGCTCCATAACTCAGCAGGATGCATTGACCAACCCTGAGCGTAACTCGTATCTAATCCGGTATCTCCTCCACGAATAGTATATTTTGAATACTCATAAGTTGATAACATCGGATTGGATATAGCTAGTGTTACTAGAATGATGACTAATACACCTAGACCTGTAAAGACAGAGAAGTCTTTAATCTCCTTATTGCGGAGAGAAACAACTAAGTCAAATAGCCAGTATAAACCAATGAATAGTAGTGTATAGTATGTAATTTGAAGATGATTTGCCCTGAATTGGGCAATAGCAAAGGCACTCAGAAACCCAACTCCTAACAAATTTCTGTTCTTTCTTAAATAGAAAAGACTCCAAATAATCCATGGAAGGAACATAATCGCTCGGAATTTTGTATTATGTCCGATATCTAATAAACCTACGAAATGACCAGCTAACACAAATGACAGCCCAAGTAATATCCCGATAATACTTTCAAAACCAAAGAACATAGCCAATACATATACACCGATAGCACCTAATAACAGATAAGTCAATCTCCAGCTTATAATCTTCTTACTAACTGCTAAAAACTCTTTTATGAAAGGGTACTTGTTTGGAAGTGATATTAGGTATGAAGGCATCCCTCCAAATAGATTAGGATTCCATAAGGCTTGATCTTTATGAGTATTGTTATAGTCTTGAAGCACTTTTGCTGAGGATGCCCATTGCTTACTATCATGTGTCTTAGGTTCATAATGCTGATAACCTATTTTAAAGAATGTAACACTAAGAACGAAAAACATGACAAATATAGAAATCAGATGTCTATATCGATAAATACTAATACTTAGATTTGTTTCTTTAACAGGCTCTTCTATCTTCTGGACTTTAATCTTTTTTTTTGCCATTAAACCCTCTTAGTCTTTATTAACATTACTACACATAATTAGATACAAGAATCTGATCTGCCGAATCTCTTTTGCCATTAAGGAAATTGCTGAAGTGATTGGAACAGCAAGAATCATCCCAACTGGTCCCCAGACCCAAGACCAAAAGATCAAGGCAATTAATATCGTAATAGGCGAAAGATTCAGTGCATTCCCCATAACTTTCGGTTCTACAAGATTTCCCATAACAAATTGAATTGATGTTAGAGCTGTTGCAATAGCAAAAAGCTGCCAACCAAATCCATACTGCAAAAAACAAATAAGGATTGGGAAGAAGGAAGCGACAAAAGAACCGACATTTGGTATGTAATTTAGGAAGAATAGTAGTACACCTGATATGATTACAAAATCAATATGGAATATGGAGATAAAGAGCATACCAAAACCGGAAGTAATGAGACTAATTAGAGTCTTTCTACCAATATAATGTTGAATACTCTTTTCGATATTTTTCAATACTCTATGGAAATTATGATTTCTTCGTTCAGACAGAGCACTACTAATTCTATCACTTATCTCATCTCTTTCCAACATTAGAAATATGAAGAAAACTAATGTAAGGATTAGTCCAATTGAGAAACTAACGAAAGTCCCCATCGTATTTGATAAGACTTTGCTGATTGAAAGCTTATTTACTACTCCCATCCAATCAACTTCATTAACAAGGTATGCTTTTACATCTGTAATCGGCAAATCCCACTTTATTATTTGACTTTCGAGAATAGTCGTAAGCTTTGCTTCGTAACGAGGAAATTCCAGTGTGAATCCATCAAAACTTGCAAATAGAAGTGTACCAAAAAGAAATGCTATTGCCAGTAGAATAAACACTGACAGTAACAGACTTAAAATCTTAGGTGTCTTTCTTTTGAACAGTTTTGTAAGTGGGGAGAAGCTTACAACTAAGAATCCGGCAATTGCCAAGGGTATAAATATACCTTTCAACTCTCTAAGTGTAATAACTATAATAGCTAGAGATATTATGCTTAGCATAACTACAACATATTTCATTTTATCCATGATTGTATACTTAATCCACTCCAATTAATGTCAATTGTAATTTATGATAATCTTTATAGTCATTAAAAAGTTATACAAAAGGGAGCTAATTAGCTCCCTTTTGTATAAATATTTTTTATGTGTCTGTCCGTGTCGGTCTCTGAAAGTCCTTGTTTTTTCGTGTTCTTTCAAAAACGCAACAGCGGTTGAAGATGGCGGTGATCTACTCTCCCACATCGTTGCCAATGCAGTACCATCGACGCAGGTAAGCTTAACTACTGTGTTCGGAATGGGAACAGGTGTGACCTTACCGCAAAAACCACCATCTTCAACCGCTGTTTGCGATCTAATATTTTGGGATAGAGTATATAAAATTTCAGTAAATTCGATCGAGTTATTAGTATCACTCGGCTGAATACATTGCTGTACTTACACCTGTGACCTATCACGTTGTAGTCTCCAACGTCTCTCATGGGAGATCTAATCTTGAGGTTGGCTTCCCGCTTAGATGCTTTCAGCGGTTATCCTAACCGAACTTAGCTACTCGGCAATGCAGCTGGCGCCACAACCGATACACCAGAGGTTCGTCCACACCGGTCCTTTCGTACTAAATGCAGATCCTCGCAAATCTCCTGCGCCCACGAAGGATAGGGACCGAACTGTCTCACGACGTTCTGAACCCAGCTCGCGTACCGCTTTAATAGGCGAACAGCCTAACC
>JAVCCX010000106.1 GCA_030765245.1 Candidatus Zophobacter franzmannii
CCATTTATTGAGATACTTGATACATTAGACAGAGTAAACCGTCCAAAATCAAACTCCACTTTCTCAGTTAAAAGGTTGTAGAATGAGATGGTTCTTCCAAAGAAGTCGAAGATATAAAAGTTATTCTCATTATCCGCAGTGAACTTATCAGGTCTCTTGAAAGAATCAAGCCCCCAGTCAGTTATCCAGCGTCCATGTCGATCATACTTTCTAATCTTGCGATTGGCACTATCAAGAGCATAGATGCCTCCATCAGTAGCCAGTGTAATGTCCGATAATCTCTGGAAGTTATTCTTGCCCGCGCCTATTCCACCAATAATATTGGAGTACTTTCCGGCACTATAGATATGGATTTCATTCTTATTCCGATTCAGAATATAAGAAGTTTTGTAGATTTTATCATGGCAAATCTTATCAGGTGTGAAAGGCAGACTTATCTCCCCACTTTCAACTATACTTATTAGTTGTAAGCGCGGAATAGCCCTGTCAACAGTACAAGCTGTTAGCATGATAGATGCAATTAAGAGGATAAGTCTCAATGTTTTCATCATCTTAGTGGAGTCTAAGGTCCTTGAGTTTACCCTGAATTGTCTTTTTACCAAAGAAATTGTTGATTTCCAAGGTGTAAACAATATCTACAATACTGTTCTTTCGTAATTTATCAAGCATATGTCCAAGGTTATAACCTATGATATCCAATGTTACACCATCTTTTATCACCTTCATTTTCAGATGATTCCTGCCAACAGTATAGGGGTAACTTGCGATAGTTACATAGGTGGAGCTGAAGATTGGACGCATGTTCTCAGGACCAAAGGGTGAGAATTTCTCAATCCATTCCAGAAGTCCGAGGTTTATATCATACAGCTCAATTGTTCTATCTATCTTGATGGTTTGCACGAGATTGCAAACGTCTAAGTTCTCTCTTACATACTTGTTTAACTCTACTTCAAACTTATCTATTGATTCCTGACCAATAGTCAAACCAACAGCATATTTATGACCCCCAAAACTAAATAGGTTATGCTCAACAGAGGTAATAGCATCAAATAGGTTAAAGCTGGAAATACTTCTACCCGAACCACTGCCCAGACCATCTTTGAACGAGATCATGATGACAGGTCGGTAGTATCTTTCAACTAACTTAGATGCCACAACTCCGATAACACCGGGATGCCAGCCATCAGAGGAAACTACAATACAGAAGGTATTATCCATATCTTTGTATTTAATGTTAATTATATCACATGCTTCCTGGTATGTTTTCTGGTCAGCTTGCTGGCGGAGTGAATTTTGTTGTTCAATAATCTCAGCTAACTCATAACTCCTCTTTTCATCGTTGGAGATTAAGAGCTCTACTGATATAGCAGCACTTCCCATTCTTCCTGCTGCATTAATTCTTGGAGCTAAGACAAAGACGATATTGGAAGTATTAATAGTCTTATCATTCAGATTGGCAATGTCTATCAGGGCATTTAGTCCGTGATTAAACTTTTGTGATAACTGTTTTAGCCCTAAACTAGCGAATATTCTGTTCTCACCGGTGAGAGGTACAATATCTGCAATGGTACCAAGCGCTACAAGGTCTAAGTACTTATTTACATTCTCGGTAGTGTCAATCCCAAGTTTCGTATAGATGGCCATAAGCAACTTATAGGCAACTCCAACACCAGCCAATTGAGTTGATGGATATGGACTATTTTTCATTTTGGGGTTGATAATCGCATATGCTTCCGGGATAGCTTCTTTGGGATTGTGGTGATCGGTGATTATAACTTCCATCCCAAGTTCAGCTATCAATTTAACTTCCGCTAAAGCATTTACACCGCAATCAACGGTGATAATTAGGGTCGTACCATCTTGTTGAATCTGCTGTAATCCTGCAACTGACAGCCCATATCCATCAATCATCCGATGAGGTATGTAGAAATCAACAATACCATCGAGTCTTTTTAAACCTAAATACAAAAGAGATGTTGCAGTAGTTCCATCTACATCGTAATCACCATAAATAGTTATTCGTTCACGATTATCAATAGCCCTTAGGATACGCTCAACAGCCTTCTCCATATCTACGAATATGAAAGGATCGATTATACCTTGAGGGGACGGGTCAAAGAATTCCTCGATTTGATCTAAAGTATAAAGACCTTTTCGGACGAGTAAATCTGCCACTAAGATAGGGCACTTTACCTCTTCACGAACTACTTTACGCTTTGCCTTCAAGTCGGGGGTTAGTTTCTTTTCAAACTCCCACTTTTTCTCCATGCTTAGTCCTTTATATATATAATTAATAATTGAATTGAAAATGCATTCTTGTGTATAACCTTCGTGATGCCTATTAATTAAGGATACATCTTGCATCTAAATTCTATTATCACTTTAAATTGTATGGTGTAAAGAATTAATTTGTGAATTTTTTAGTGGAAGGTGGACGATAGCTTGCCATTCTATGCAAAAAACTGACTCCAAGATATTTGAAAGTTAACAAATAATCTTGACACTGAAATATTTAAATCTATATTTTGCTTACATACAATTACAACAGGAAGAGAAGGAAAAACAATGAGGAAAAGCTACACTTTAATAGGAGTATTATTCCTTTTTTTAACAATTGTCTTTAGCGGATGCATGCAGAAACCAACCCTAAAAATCTATAGCTGGTTAGATTATATAGATCCAAATATCATTGAAGAGTTCGAGAGTACATATCGGTGCAAAGTTGTAATCGACTCTTATGATAGTAATGAAGAGATGTATGAAAATATCGAGAATAGTGAGACGAATTTCGATATTATCTGCCCCAGTGGAGACCACCTGCAGAAGCTCTATCAAAAAGATTACCTTCTTGAGTTAAATCAACAATTATTGCCAAATTATCAGCATTTAGATGATTCAATTCTTAAGAAAAATAAGTCATATGATAGCAATAATGTGTATGGCATCCCTTACTTCTGGGGTATTTCAGGTTTAATATATAACCGTGATTGTATTGATTCAACAGATGTAACTGAGTTTTCCTGGTCTATGTTAGGAGACCCAAATTTCAAAGATAAGATTACACTTCTAGAAGCCCCTCGAGAAGTTATTGGTATTGCCTTACTTTCTCTTGGAATTGACCCGAATGACAGCTCAAATGAAAATCTTACAAAGGCTTATGAAGTAGTGTCTAATTGGCGAGAGAACGGTGCAATGTATTACACATTAACTGACATAAGTGAGTTTCCGGATGGAGATAACTGCCTTGCCATGTACTATAACGGTGATGCAAACTACCTTGTTAGGGACTTCCCCAATGTCGGTTTCTCTCTCTGTAAAGAGGGGTCAACTTTCTGGATTGACTCGCTTGTGATTCCCAAAAACTCTAAGAATGTTGAATTAGCTCATCAGTTTATCAATTTCATTTGTGACCCTGAGATTGCTGCTCGGAATGCTGAATATGTGCGCTATGCTTCACCTAATAAATCAGCCTATGACAGTTATATTAGTGCTGAGATGAAAGATAATAAGACAATATATCCTTCCGCAGAGTATCTTGAAAAATGCTATCCTATAAAGAACCTAGGTCCTGAAACCTCTAAAATGGATAGTTTGTGGAATCTTCTTATTGGAGCAGAAAAGAAATAGGCATATTTATTTTTCTCAGCGTGGGGTTTCTTCTTTAACTTCCGAAATTATTTTCACCATTTCAAAAATCAATAGACCATTTGAACGGTAAAAAGATAGGGCTGAAGAATAATTAAAGGTGAAGCTAAAGCATCACTTCCTAATACTCTTTCTTCTACATTCTTTTTTTGTGTATTTTCGCCTGCCACGGCGTAATGGAATGAAGCCGGGTGCTTAAAAAATCTTCTCTTCCATCTTTTCTTCAACAAAATAGCTCTATTTATGCCCTACTAGGGATCTATCACAATACTAAAAAAAGACTTTATAGAGACTTATACACAAATTGTGTATAACTTAGTGGTTTCATTAAGAGTCAATTAAGAGTCAATTAAGTGTCTATTAAGGGTCAATTAGGTATTACTGTAGAGCGTAGATGGAGAAAAGATGGGGATAAATGCATGGGTTGATAGGATTTAGCCCATATTTGGCTTAATCGTACCGTAAGCTTCCAGCTTGCGTGGAATTATAGTAACGCATGTGTCCTTGTATGCTGATAATTCAAAGAATTATACTTTGTGCAAACTGCGTTTACAGAGCAACTCAGGCTTGCCAACCATAGCTTTAGCGAAGGTTGGAGAGTCGCACTACTGAAGAGGTGTAGCTAAAGCCACACTTCCAAAGAAATGGATTATACTAATACTTACAATCCAAGAATCGGGAGTAATTCATCTGCTTGATTAAGGATATGAGCTGCACCTGACTCTATAAGCTCTTCTATAGGTCTAAATCCCCAACTAACTCCAATCGGTAGCATACCAAGGGCTTTCCCGGTGAAGATATCAATGTCAGAATCTCCAACAAAAGCGTATTCATTTACATCATACTTGAGTTTTGGAATTAGATATCTGGCAGCGTCAAGGTCAGGCTTTGCAGGTAGTTCAGGAAGGTTACCCTGAGTATGGAAGA
>JAVCCX010000260.1 GCA_030765245.1 Candidatus Zophobacter franzmannii
CCGGTATCCCTGAACCGTATATCCACTGAGCAAAGAATTGAGTAAAGTCTTCACCTGTGAGTGTCTCACAAAGTTCTTCAAACTCTGATGTAACAATGTTTCCATTATAATGTTCTTGGAACCATGTCTGGAGGATATTAACAAACATCTCATTCCCCACTCTTGCTCTCAACATGTGAAGGACAGAGGCTGGTTTTTCATAGGTTACAGGTGTAAATATTGAATTAAAAGCAGGGTCATAGGTCGTATGAGGACCATAATTATTAGCATACGAGAGATAGTATCCTGCAATATCATCTCTAAAGTATTCACACATAGCATCATATCCAAAGGCATGTTCAGTCCAAAGAGCTTCTGAGTAGGTCGCGAAGCCCTCTGATAACCAGATATCTTTGAAGGTCAATACACTAAGACAATTCCCGAACCACTGATGGCACAACTCATGAGCAAAAGTAGTATCATAGTTATGGTTACCTGTTATCATATAGCTGTTAAGAGTTGTCATTGTCTGATGCTCCATTGCACCATAGACACCCATACTAACAGTAGTTTGCCCATACTTCTCGAAAGGATATTCTCCAAAGAGCTGTGAGAAAGCACTCATCATCTCAGGTAGTATTGATAAATCTTCTGTAGCCTGCGTTATCTGAGATGGACGCACGAAATCCTGAATTGGAATCCCATTATAATACTGGAGTGGTAATTCATGATAATCACCAGCTGTAACACACACCAGATAAGTTGTCATAGGGTTAGAGCCAAGCCAGTTATGTGTCTTTGTGTTATCTCCATTCTCAACCATGCTGTCTCTAAGTCCATTACAGGCAACAGCCCAGTCATCACGCATTGTGATATGAAGGTCGACTAAGGCTTTATCCCAGGGATGGTCATAACATGGCCACCAATAACGAGAAGCATCCGGGTCAGAAATGGTAAACACAGAACCATTCTGGAAGAACATTCCACAACCATAAGTTGGACTCATAGTTGGAACTCCACTATAATAGACAGTTGTAGTAAACTGATCACCGTTGTTGATACCAATAAGAGGAATAGTCACATGGGTCGCATTCTGACTAAAGTTTGTCTGAATTGTTCCGTTCACCTCTACGGCTGAGACAGTGAGACCACTAAGTTCCCATTCAATAACTGACATATCTTCTTCAGCATTTACCGTTGCAATAACATGACCGTCAAGATATTGGGTCTGGTCGTTTATTGTCAGATATATCTCGTATTTCTCAACATCAAAACCATGTAGTGAATCAGCTCTTGTATAGTTTCTGAGTAATTCTTCTGTCTCCATTATTGGAGTAGGTCTATCAAAATGAGGTCTAGCGGCTAATTGAAGTGATGCAATTAACAATAAAACAATAATAAATAGTCTATATTTCATACCATTCTCCTTAGTGTTAATTGATTTTGGGAATGTATAGTTAGAAGTCAATTAGATTTTTGACAAAACAAACAGGGAGCACCTTGTTTAAGGAACTCCCTGTTGCATAAAGTTATTTATAATCTTTATTTCAACAGCCCATCTTGACAATAGGCTGTTGAATCTATAAAATCTTGAGACTTTAGTCTGGATTCTTCAAGTAAATATCCACATAGCATAGCATTCTCTTCAGATACATCGATGAATTCCAACTTTGTGGAAAGAGTATGCCAATTGTTGGATACATCTTTAACCCTAAGTTCGACGAAAGTGTCGTAGCCGTGGAGTCTTGTTATTTCCCGTGATAAAAGCGTTATATTCAGACATTTTATGTCCTTGAAAAGGGCTTTGGAGTTAAAAGGGAGGGAGCTTGAGAATATCAAGCTCCCAAATTGTATTTATAAGGACTTAGCTTCGTTACCTGCACGCAATGCTTTCACATTCAGGTCTACGACTTTCTCACCTTTAGAAATGAAGATTTCATGAAGTGCTACTTCAAGCTGTTCCATGGAGAAACAGGTCTTTTCAGCAGCTGCACCAAGCATAACAATGTTAGATGCAAGGACATTACCAATCTCTTTAGCAATGCCTTGAGCATCGATAATGACATGGTTCTTAACCTTTCTAACTTCGTTATATACTGTCTCAATTTCCGGGTAGTTAGGAATATTTACAAATGGCTTTGCATTTGTAATCAACCAACCATCAGGAGCGAGAAGTGGTAAGTATCTCAGACTTTCCATTGGTTCAACTGAGATAATAAGATCAGCTTCACCTTCAGGAATAAGGTCTGAGAAGATCTCTTTATCAGAGATGCGAAGGTTAGATTGAACATCACCACCACGCTGACTCATACCATGAACTTCTGCCTGTTTAAGGAAGAGATTCTGTTTAACTGCAACCTGTCCGAATACCTTTGCGATGGTAAGAATACCTTGTCCGCCAACACCGGCTAATATAATATTTATTTTCATGTCTTATCTCCGACCTTATTTCTTTGCAGCTTTTTTCTGAGCTCTGATTCTGCGAGTCATTGTCTGGATGCACTCTCTACGAGGGATCACAATAGAAACACCATTGTATGCTATTTCTTCTTTATAAACCTGCACCATCTCTTCATGACAGCGTTTGAGAGGAGTTACTACTCTGATATGCTCTTTTTCAACACCAAGACCAAGACACATCTCTTCTATCTTGTTCTCACCTGTATAATTCTGCCCACCGGTCATCCCGGTTGTAGCATTATCAAGAATGATGATTACAACATTACTCTTGTCATAAACACAGTCCAAGAGTCCTGTTAAACCACTATGTGAGAAGGTTGAGTCACCAATAACAGCAACAGCAGGGAATAAACCTGCATCTGAAGCACCCTTAGCCATTGTGATTGAAGCACCCATGTCTAAGCATGTGTTAATGCCATTATATGGAGGCATGAAACCTAGTGTATAACAACCGATGTCTGAGAATACATGACCGTCACCGTGCTCTTTAAGAGCTTCGTTAAGAGTAACGAATGAGTCGATATGTGGGCAACCAACGCATAATGCAGGTGGACGGCCAACGATATCTTCAGGGACAGTTCCAACAACTTCTTTACCAAAACCAAGGGCGACTGCTACCTTGTTTGGGTCCATCTCACCATCATAGGAGAAGGTTCCGTCAAGACGACCCTTAATCTTCTCATTACCTGAGATATAGCCTTTGAGCATCTCTTCAACAATAGGCTGTCCATCTTCAACAACAAGTATCTTATCACACTCTTTATACATCTTCTCTACAAGTTTACGAGGAAGTGGATAATGACTGATTTTAAGGATAGGATAATTAACATCTCTGTTTGCAAGATTCTCCATAACATAGTTGTAACCAAGGCCACAAGCAATGATACCGAGTGACTTGTCACTACCGTCAGTGTAGCTATTGAATTCTGAATTCTCAGAAGCAGCAACTAATTCTGATTGGAGTTTGATAAGGTTCTTATATTTTCTGCGTGAGAAAGAAGGTAAGAGCATAAATTGGTTCTTATCTTCTGGAAGCTTACCAACATTCTCAGCAATTTTATCTCTTCTTGTAACACCGGCTCTAGAATGTGATAGTCTGGTCTCAAGGCGAATCATTATAGGAAGTTTAAACTTCTCTGAAAGCTCGAAAGCTAAGAAAGCCATATCGTAGCATTCTTGCTGATTAGAAGGCTCAAGACAAGGAATCATTGCAAACTTTGCATAGAAACGAGAGTCCTGTTCGTTCTGTGAAGAGTGCATTGAAGGGTCATCAGCTACAGCAACAATTAAGCCACCGTTAGCTCCAACAAATGCTGAGTTCATAAACGGATCCGCAGCGACATTAAGACCAACATGCTTCATACAAGCCATTGTTCTTTTGCCTGCATAAGACATACCTACGGCTGCCTCCATAATTGTTTTCTCGTTGGAACCCCATGTTCTGTGAATATCACGCTCCACTGCTTCTTTATTATGCTGGACATACTCCATTATCTCAGTGGATGGTGTACCGGGATAGGCAAAACAACCGGACATTCCGGCGTCAAGTGCACCCTGTGCTAATGCCTCATCTCCGAGTAACATCAATTTCTGCATACTATACTCCTTTGCTCATTTTTTGTAATTTCCCAAATATTCCATAGTCGGGGTTTTAGAGCAAGTACTTTTTATATATTCTGATTCTATATATAATATATAAGCCCGTAGCGTTATAAATGTTACTGAAAATGAGTGGAATTAAGAGGGAAAGACAAAGAGTTTTTAACCACGAATAATGCGAAAGAACACAATAAGTAGGAGAAAGAGGGACTTAACCACTAAAAACACGAAAAAACACGAAAGGGGAAAAAAGTAATTGACGATAAGTCTATCCATAAGTAGTTTTAATCGGAGGAAGTTATGTCTACAAGTAACATTTTCATGAAAGATGAGTGCTACGCCATTCAGGGGGCAGTTTTTGATGTTTATAGAGAACTCGGTCCGGGTTTTCTTGAGAAGGTATATCAAGAGTGCTTAGGGATTGAGTTTGAAAAAAGAAATATACCTTTTGTCGCACAAAAAGAACTGGATATTTACTATAAGTGGCAAAAGTTGAATCAGTATTACATCCCTGACTTGATCTGCTACGACAAGATTATCATTGAATTGAAAGTAGTGATTTCTATGAACAATAATCACGAATCCCAAATGTTAAATTATCTAAAAGCAACAGGTTTACATCTTGGTCGATTAGTGAATTCTGGATCTTTCCCAAAAGTAGGTATAAAATGATTAGTTTTATAAACTTTTCCGTTAATCTTTGCCTGCCACTGCGTAATGAAGATGGGCAGTTAACTCCCACTTTCTCTTATTTCTTGCTGGACACTCAAATCTCCTTTTCTTTTCTCATTCTTGTTTCGTGTTTTTTCGTGCTTTTCGTGGTAAAGTCTCCTCATCTTCTCTTAAAACTCAGCGAAATGTATGAAGAGCTGAAGCAACACAAGCGAATATCTCTATCTCAGTATTTTCTTGTGCATCATTTTATCTTCTCCCCTTTCGTGTTTTTTCGTGCTTTTCGTGGTAAAAAATCTTTCCCCTCTTCTACTTATTTGTTGACCACTCAAACAGACCTGAGATTGTAACATGAAGAGGTACAAATGAAAGGAATAGTATTTGATTTAGACGGCACATTACTCAACACGCTTGGTGATATCAGAGCATCGATGAACAGAATCCTGAAATCTAAGGGGCTTCCCACCCATACTCTGGAGCAATATCATTTCTTTGTTGGAGCTGGGATCTACAAGCTATGTGAAGCTGTTCTACCCTTAACATATAGAACCGAGTCTGAAGTATGGGAATACATTGAGCTTTTTCGTATAGACTATCAAGATAACTGGCATGAGCTTACAAAGCCATATCCCGGGATTCCAGAGTTGCTAACAAAGCTACAAGCAGAAGGCTATGAACTTGCGGTTCTCTCCAATAAACCTGACTACTTTGTCAAACCCATGACCGACTACTATTTCCCGAATATCAACTTCTTCCACACTCAAGGTAACCTTCCAGAACTACCTGCTAAGCCTGATTTAGACGCTGCCAGATATCTAATCCCTAAACTCAAGTATGATGCAGATCAATACGCTTTTGTTGGTGATTCTGACCTTGATATTTTAACAGGGAAAGCACTTGGGATGTTCCCTATTGGGGTTAGTTGGGGATTTAGACCTGTGGAAGAACTTTTAGAATCGGGTGCAGCTCATATCCTTAATCATGCAGAGGAATTGCTCCCTATTTTAGGATTGTAATATAAAAAAGAAACCTCGATGCTGACCGGCAGGGAGGTTTCTTCTAGGGAAGGATATATGAAGGTTTTACAAATTTACAACTTTAAAAAGCCCAAATTAGATATGACATCCTCGTCTTCTTCGAACTCTTGACTAATAGTGTTATCTTCGACAGAACCCTTGTTAATCTTGAGTTTCATCTGAACCAGACCAAAGAGCTCCTTACCAACCATGATTTCACCATAGTTATCAATTGCCGTAATCTTTTCCATAAAGAGGTCCGCAGGAATAGTATCTTTAAAGGTGTTGGTAGTTTTTTACTTTTCCCTGAATATCTATGAAAATCATTTTGTGTCAACTATTGATATTAGCGTAATTGGGGACACTTGCACAAAGGAACTTGCACCGGTCTTCGCCAAAGGCTACGCCCCTGCAGGCCATAGTGAACGCAATGAGTTTGGGGCAAGGGCAAGTAAACACTTTTCATGAAGGTTAGTAATTATCGTTTGAATTCATTCCCGCCCCACACTTCGTTGCGGTGCAGGTGAGTTATGTTGCAAACCCTACAGGGGTTACCCAATACTAACCATAGGTCGAATGACCAATGGTAACAAAGAAACGAAAGTCAACCCTGACGGGGTTGCCTAAGATATGAAGCTAAAGCATCATTTCCTAAAATCACATCCACTGCATTTCTTGTGCATCATATTGTATTTTTTCATCCCCACCCCATTTCGTGTTTTTTCGTGTTTTTCGTGGTTAGAAAATCCCATCTCCCCTTCCCATCTTTCACATAAATACATTTCTTATCTTTTTCCGTGTATTTCCGTGCCTTCCGTGGTTAAAATTCTTATTTCTTTCCCATTCTTGTTTGCGTACATTCGCGGTTAAATCCCCTCGCAATCTCTGTATTTCGCTTTTTCTAAAGGTCTTGAGCTTAGACAAAAAGGCAGAGCTTACACTCTGCCTTAACACAAATATATCTATCTTCTACTCATCATCAAAAGCCATATCAACAGTCCACTCTTCCCAAACCTTACCAACTAAATGCGGTCCCGGTTTCAGAGTTTTCTTACCTGGCTTCCAACCTGATGGAGTAGCTTCTGTGCCTTTTGAATTACGAACTAACTGGAAGGCTTGAACCTGTCTAATTGACTCACTTACATTACGACCAACCGGTGGTGTAAGGACTTCGAATCCTTGTACATTACCATCTGGATCGATAATAAAGCGTCCACGGGTTTCGACTCCTGCTTCATCGTCATAGATACCATACATAGTACCGATTCTACCTCCGCCATCTGAGAGCATTGGATAAGGGATTCCACCTTTTACCATTTTAGACAGCTCATGATCATTCCACATCTTATGAACAAACATACTATCGACACTCATGGAGAGTACTTCTACTCCCAGATCCTGAAACTCAGGATACTTCTCAGCAACTGCTGAGACTTCGGTCGCTCAAACGAAGGTGAAGTCGCCTGGATAAAAACACAGAACGACCCATTTTCCTAAAAAGTCAGATAGCGTTACATTAGTAAAGCCACCTTTGTGATATGCCGGAGCCGTGAAATCCGGAGCTTTTTTTCCAACTCTGATCATCTTGACCTCCTTCTTAGTTGGTGCACTTACTTCAATCGAGACCTCAACTTCTGCTGGAATCTCGCTTTTAGGTCTGCTACATCCGGCTTTAAGTTCTTCTGCCATAATAGCCTCCTTTTATTAATGATATTTTCCGATGTAGTAATTATGTTGTCAAGAGCTTAAATCTTTTTCTAATTAATTAAAACTATACTGTTTTTGTAGGAGTTTCCTTTTGAATCATCTTCACCTCATCTTGTGTGAAATTATTCCAAGCTTTTGTCCACTTGCACTTCAAGATATTCAAAATTACTATAATTATTCACCTTTAGTGCCCTACTTCAATACTTTTTAGAGACTTACTAGAGAGTTATACACAAATTGTGTATAACTTAGTGGTTTCATTAAGGGTCAATTAAGTGTCAATTAAGTGTCTATTAAGGGTCAATTAAGTATTGAGATAGAGAAAAGTAGTCGCAGAACGGTAGAAATTAAGATGATTACGGTATGATTTAGCTATACAAACCTGTGATTTGAAGAGGATGCAGGCTTTACCAAAGACTGCTGAAGATAAATCCTTGACATTAGAATTACAGTCTTCAAGTTTATATTATCGTTATTAAAAGGGTGTAACATGAGAAAATATCTGATAATACTATTTATTGCTTTC
>JAVCCX010000130.1 GCA_030765245.1 Candidatus Zophobacter franzmannii
CATGTGCACTAGTTAACTTAAATATTGTTTTAGGTAAGCCTATAAGATTGTTTTCATTTGCATAAGTTTTATGAGTTTTAAATTTAGCAGATAGTATGTTAGATAGGAACTCTTTAGTAGTAGTTTTACCTGCACTCCCGGTTATTGCGATTTTATGAACATTGAAAAGATTTAGGTATTTCTTTGCAACATCCTGATATGCTTTCAAAGTATCAGCTACATAGATGCAACGAGGATGGTTAATTCTTCTGGAAACAACAGCCCAATTAGTTGGATCGTTTAAGACATTATCCAAATAGTTGTGACCATCGAATCGCCCTCCTTTAAGAGCAAAGAAAACTGTATGAGACTTAATACTTCTTGAGTCGGTCGAAACATACTTAAAAACACTGTCTTCATCATTTTTAAAATCTACTTTTAAAACTTTTGTTAACATAAGAAGGTCTATGTACACTGAGAGCATATTTGAGAGCTCAGTCTTTTCATGGCTATTTATTGCGACTTCTTTGTCACTGAATGGATGTCTTACTCCACTAATTTCTTGATACTCTTCATGGCCCTTACCTGCTATTAGAACTATATCTTCTTTATGAGCTAACTTTATGGCAGTTTCAATAGCTAACTTTCTATCCCTAATGATCCAGAAGTTCTCTTCTATGTCAGTTCCACCCACGATTTCATCGATAATACTACTAGGATTCTCATATCTAGGATTATCATTTGTTATGATAACATAATCAGAGTTATCCAACGCTTGCGTCAACATCTCAGGGCGTTTCCCTCTATCTCTATCTCCACCTGCACCACATACAGTAATTATTCTTCCCTTGGCAAACTCTCGTATGTTCTCCAGTACCTTCTTAACTGCTTCAGGTGTATGGGCATAATCTATGAACACTGTTGAACCATTACTGGTTATGATTCTCTCCAACCGACCGGGTACAAAATCAAGATTATTAAGCGAAACTTTAGTTATATTTATATCAGGATAAGCAAGATGAACGGCAATAAGAGCCATAGCAGCATTCCGAATATTATATCTAGCAGATAAGTTTACATCAAAAGTAATGGTCTCTGACGCGTACTTCATTGTGAAAGAGCTTCTGTCACTTAGCATCTGTTCAGCACTAATTACATAATCGCAATTCTTCGAACCGATGCTGTATTTACGACCCTTTACAAGTTGATATAATTTACTTCCCCATTCATCCTCTACATTTATTACTACTTTGCCTTTTCGGGCACTCGTGGTCTCAATAAACATTCTTTTGGCATCAAAATAGTGATCCATATCCTCGTAAAAATCTAAATGGTCACGCGAAAGGTTTGTAAAACAAGCAACGTCGAATTCAAGCCCACTAATTCTTCTGAGTGATATAGCATGAGCAGAGACCTCCATAACAACTACTTCAACGCCCACTTTTAGCATTTTTAAAAATATCTTATTTAGATCCAGAATGTCAGGTGTAGTAAGCTTTGAAGGATAAAACTCATCTTCAATGTAATAGCCTAATGTACCAATAATCCCATATTTTATGTTTAATTGTCTGAAAATATTTCCAGCTATGAAGGCAGATGTCGTTTTACCATTTGTACCTGTAATCCCAATGAGTTTAAGTTTACTTGTAGGCTTACCCGTAATCTCATTAATAATTATAGCTGTCGCTTTGCGCGAGTCAGTAACCTTTATCTGAGAAATTTCACAGGAAATAAAATCTTCTGAAATTATTAAAGATGCCCCTTGCGATACAGCTTGTCGTACAAAGTAATGTCCATCTGTTACAAAACCCTTTATAGCAACGAAAATGTCACCTTCAACTATCTTGCGGGAATCTGTCCTTACCGTCCCATTAATAGTTTCTATTCCGGCAATGAGATTTTTAGACTGAAAGATACCGTTAAATTTTAAAACATCGATAATTTGTCTTATTTGAGTCTTATTTTGCATAATAATCCTGATTTGATTGGGCTACCTACTTCGACAGATTGAGTATAAACTCTCCCTTGTCCATTTATACTTAAATTCAGGTTCAATAGTTGTGCTGTTCTTACTGCTTTTCTTAGAGTCATTCCTACAAGGTCGGGCATGACATCGGTGCTCAAAGTATCATCTCCATCATTAATTGCATCTACAATAAGGATGACTTTATGTTCCGGACCAATTCCTGTCCCTGGTTCTGGAACTTGGTCAACTACTACACCTTGTTTATTTAATACTTTCAGTTCAGAGAGTATCCCTTTATCTGCGAGAATCTGTTGTGCCATTTCTGGTGTCTGATGCTTGACATTAGGCACTTTCTTTAACACTAAGTCTGTAAAAACTTCTTTCTCAGCTAACTTATAATTAGGTAATGACAATATCCCTCTGGCTATCTTATTCACTGATACACCGGCGGACAATGAACCGGTACGGTATCTCCAGGAAGCTTCGTCATACATCACAAAGATTAGAAACTCTGGATCATCTATAGGAAAGTAGCCACAGAAAGATGCGAAGTACTTATTCATATATTTATGCGTATCTGGATCTATTTTCTCAGCAGTACCAGTTTTACCTGCCAAGTTTAAATAATCCAAATTCAAGCGAGAACCTGTACCATATTCTACAACAGCTTCTAGAGCTGATTGGACATCTCTCACAACTTTCTTCTTTAAAATTCTATCCCCATAACGAGGTGTTCCCTTCTTTACTATTCCTTTAACATTTCTAATATTGCTGATAATATATGGTTTCATTGGTTTCGCATCATTTGCAATTGTAGCGTAAGCCGAAGCAACTTGTAGTGGTGTTACACTAATTTCATGCCCAAAGGCTAATGAGTGCTTTGAATATAGTGTCCATTTTTCAATAGGACGAATAAGCCCATTTCTTTCATCTGAGAAGTCAGTACTTGTTTTTCTTCCAAAACCAAACTCTCTAAGTGTGTTATACAACTTCATATCATCGATCCTATCTGAAACCCTGGTTATTCCCGGATTTGAAGAATAGGCTATTACATCCTTCACAGATAAATCATGAAATGAATGATCATCATCATCAATAGTTCTTTCTCTTCTGTTCCTACCTTTGCCATAGACATCTCTACGAGTTCTACAATTTATTGTATCATCTATCGAAATTGTGTTATATTGCAAGGCCGCTGCCACAGTAATTGGTTTCATAGTAGAACCCGGTTCGAAGAGGAAGTTAACACAGAGGTTTGGCATAGTTCTCAATTCGGCAATGTTTCTATCTCTGTCATTGCAGTTAACACTAGTCATCGCATAGATTTCACCTGTCTTTGCACTCATCACAATGCCGACAGCATTTTTTGCACCTGTCTTCTCTATTCCAGCTTCTAAAACATTATGTACTATCTCTTGAATATCAGAATCTATTGTTAGATAAAGGTCATTACCGTCCACAGCAAGCTCATTCTTTAGTCCTTTATATGGGATACTTGTCCTCGTATTTGCTGCATACATCATATCTTGCCAACCATGCTTACCCTTAAGCACACTGTTAAAACTCTTTTCAATCCCACAAATACCTTTAAGGTCATAAAGAGACTTTTTCAATTCGGATTGACTTCCGGTTCCGTCTCTATCGTCCTTGACAGCACCTAAAAGTCTTGCTGCTAATGAACCTTTCTGGTAAACTCTTTTGAAAGCTTTGAAATTTGAGATATAGAACCTATACTTTTTACCTTTGAAACATTCTTTAATCGTCTGGATTCCAACTTCGTTCAAGGATTCGCTAATTAGCACACATCTTGCGTTGCTGGTAGAGTTAAGCTTTCTGAGTACTTCTCGCTTGGAGAGTTTACTATTACTTGAAATGATAGTGGCGACATTATTGAAGACATCCACTTTCTTTATTTTAAGTGTGTCACTTGAATGGTACTTAACATACTGATCAACAGCTATTCTATCGATTTCAAGAGTATAGGTTCTTTGAGTACTAACTAGGAGTTCACCCTTACGGTCATAAATGGAACCTCGTTGGGGAAAGACAATCTCACGGGATGGGATATATTGACGCTTTGCAAATTCTGAGTAGTCCATTACATCCACAATTTGAAGCAAAAAGAGACTTAGTCCCCAGAAGCCTGCTATGGCATAGACAAAGTAGAGTAATGTTTTTACCCGTATATCTTTCATTTTCTATCAGCAGCTAATACATTTGAAGTTATCTTTCCTAAGAAATCCGCACCCCAATCCTTTCTTGATTTGTCTAAGAGGACAAACTCAATATCATCTTTGAGGAATTCACCTTTTATCATTTTCAATTTACCTTCAGCAATAGATTCTATTCTATCGCGAGATGTAAGGTAATTATACTCTTTGGTCAAGGTCTCATTACTGTTTTTTAATGCATAAAGTCTACTTTGCAGCTTATCATTATGAGAATTACTTCTCATGACGATAGAAGCAAATATAAAATGCACTACAAATGTTAAAAAAAGTATAATAAAAATAGTACTAATTCGATTCATCACTCCCCCATCTTCTCTTAATTGCAACCCTAAGCTTAGCTGAGCGTGATCTTCTGTTCTCATTAAGTTCTTGTTCACACGCTACAATTGGCTTCTTAGTTAAGATTTTTAGTCTGGATACCTTATCACAACGGCAGGCGGGAAAGGTCGAAGGGCACAAACACTCCTTCTCTTCATATTTGAAAAAATCCTTCACCAATTTATCCTCCAAGCTATGGAATGTAATTATTACCAAAGCTCCCCCTGGATTCAAAATGTTCACCGCATCTACTAACATCTTCTTTAAAACTCCCAATTCATCGTTTACATGGATTCTCAGAGCTTGGAATACTCTTGCCTTGCTTTTGACAACGAACTTGGGGTTTGCCTTAACTACATTCTCTATAATTGCTGACAACTCACCGGTTGTCTTAATTGGCTTACTAGCTCTTACGCTCAAAATCTCTTGCACAATACGATATGCCTGTTTCTCTTCACCATACTCTCTGATGATTCGAACTAACTCCTCTTCTGAGGCATTGTTAACAACATCTTCAGCGGTAAGTTTTGCACTCTGATCCATGCGCATA
>JAVCCX010000104.1 GCA_030765245.1 Candidatus Zophobacter franzmannii
CTTCGCTGACAAAGCAACTGGGGGCAGTCGCTCTACAACATAAGAGGTGAAACTGAAGCATCACTTCCAACGTAGGCTCATATGCCATGAAGTCCGTTTTCGCTTCGCTTCTGACAAACTCCATGTAATTCAGTACTTCTTTTGCCTCATTTTACCTTTCCCTTTTCCCGTGCTTTCCGTGACTTCCGCCTGCCACGGCGTAATAAATGAAGACGGGTGGTTAAAGTCTTTCCTAATGCTACTATTTAAAAACGCTGGAGAGGTATTTGTCGAGAAGGGCAGTCTGGGTTTCAGATTGAATAGGGGTTGTATCTTTAGAGTTCCGGATAGGCTTACCATCGAGCCAAGCTGAGTAAAGCTTTTCTAAATAGGCAAGAATCACAGATTGATTACTGTAACTGCAAGTGATACCCGTGCCATGCTTACGGAGCATATCAGCTGCAGCTCCTTCCTGAGGTCCAAAACAGAGGATAGGAGTGTCTGAACCAATGTACTCGAAGAGTTTAGTGGTCAGCATCCCGCTACTGCCTACATAGGCGTTTATTGGGAGTAAAAGCAGTTCTGCATTTCTCATCTTATCAATCGCATTTTTGTGAGGAGTAAAAGGCTTATAGGTTATATACTCTGCCAGATACGGATGATGTGTGTAGTCACCGGTAAGCTCCAATTCAATATCATCACTCAGTTGATTTTTAACAAACACTTCCAATGCCTTTACAAAAGGTTCCAGTGTCTGTCCCTGGGAGAGAGTGCCGATAAACTTAATTCTGAATTGAGGTGAAGTATAATACGGTATTTTAGCAAACTTCTTGTGATCAAATCCGTTGGGGAGTATCGCTTTATTACCCTTAGGCAGTTGCTCGGCAATCTGAGGAGAGACAACTATATTCAAGTCAGCTTCACTTAAAACCAGGGTTTCAAATTTAACATTGGCTTTCTTTATCATCTTCCCCGCTTTGGCAAGCTGGAGATAGAATATCTTTGACCAAGGGTCTCTAAAGTCTGTGACCCATGGGATATTAAAGATTTTCTTTAGCTTTAAACCAATCAAGTGAGTTGAATGTGGAGGTCCTGTAGTTACTACAACATCGTAAGGAGTCTCTTTTAACTCCTGAATCGCTGTGCCAAGTGCGTGTTTATTCCAAATAATACGAGCATCAGGGGCAACAAGATTGAGGCGTGCCCAGAACATAGCCTTTTTTCCAAGACTATCAGAATGGGTGCTATTCAGCGAACCATAAGGGATGTTTTTATCCTGATGACCTGAGAGCATATGAAAAAGAGAACCGAAAGTTGGAGTCTTTGTTCTGATAACATTAACATGCAAAGGCACTTCCCCGACAAGAGTCTCATCAATGAACGGATAATCTCCATCTTCTGTAGTAATAACCGTAACCTGCCAATCGTGATCAGGCAAGTATTTGAGAAACCTTAACCAGCGTTGAACTGCGGGTCCGCCTGCAGGTGGAAAGTAATATGTTATCAGTAATAGCTTTTTCATTTTAAACTCTCAATCGTGTTTATGAAGGGTCCCCAACTGAACTCATCATTCTGTTGTTGAGAATAGATTGCCTCTGAAAACTGTCTATATTTTTCCTCTTTGTAATACTTTGAAACTGCTTCAACAATCGCTTGAGGGTTCTCAGGCTCTACAAGATAACCATTGTAATTATCTTTGATTGTCTCACTCAAACCACCCACATCGGTAGCAATCACAGGAGTGCAGAACGAAAAGGCTAATTGAGTAATACCGCTTTGGGTAGCAGAACGATAGGGTAAAACACAGACATCTGAATTGAGGAAGAAACTCTCGACCTCTTCATTGGCTATAAATCTATTTTGGAAGTCGATGTACTCCCCTAAATTATGCTCTTCAATAAGCTTAGTATATTGTTCAATATCTCCGTACACCTCACCTGCAATTGTGAGCTTAAGATATGGATTTGCTTTAATAATCCCCGGCATAGCCTGTAGAAGAGTATCAAGCCCCTTGTAAGTTTTGATATATCCAAAGAACAACAGTCGATTAGTTAACTCTGATTTAGGTTTAAGCTCATTCTCACGATAAAAGTCATAGTTCGGATGCTTATGCTTATGAACTCTAGCAGAATCAAACCAAGGGAACTTCTCTTGCAGTGAGTTAAAAACGCTCTCTGACATTGTTATAGCTTCACTGGTTGATTTCAGGACATACCCTGTTAACTTATCGGCAAACATCCACTTCTCATGAAACTCGATATTATCAAAGATACAGAGAGTCTTAATTCCTGCTTTTTTAAGTCTTTTAAGAATGAATCCAAACGCAGGAGCGAAGAAGGGAATCCAATATTTGAAGATTACAAGGTCTGGCTTGTCTTTTAGAATTGCTTTTATAGTCTGATTATATGTAAAAGGATTGTAGGGAGTCAGAACGGGTTTAACCTTAAGGTCTATCACTTTCTCACTCTTATCAATCTGCTCTTGCCCCGGGAAGATAAGCTTGGGATACTGCTTGATGAAAGAGTAAATCGTAACATCGTGTCCTTGCTTCTCCAGTAGCTCTGCAAAGATTGCAATAAACTGAGCAATCCCACCTCGAATTGGATATGCAGGACCAAGAAATGCAATTTTCATGACTACTTCAGCAACTCTTGAATATTCTCAAATACAGTTTGAGGTTTTATTGTTACCATACAATCAAGTGGACAAGTGTTCTTATAACAGCAGAGGCATTCCTGATCAGGCTCAAGGATGTTTCCAAGACCATACAGCTCGAACTCATGCTTATTGAAAATGTTATTGAGCAGTACAAGCTTCTTATTAAGCCCAATCGCAATATGCATTGCCATTGTAACCGAGGTTACACATAACTCAATCTGATTGAAGAGATGGCAAAATTTATCAAGAGGCATTGTCCCGAGATAAGTAGCCTTGGAATGATCACTGATGAAACGATTCAGCTCATCCTCTTCAGGACCACCGAGTAAAACGGGTACAAACCCATTCCTTGCCAACAAATCGGATAGAGAGATCCAGTTCTTCTCTCCCCAAAGTCTGGTTAACCAGCGTGTTCCACAACCTGTATTCAGTCCGATAATCGGCTTATCAGTAGGTAAGTCAAAACTGTATTCTTTCTTAGAAAGATTGAAGATGTACTTCTGCCCCGAGTATTTATAACCGCAAAGCTCAACAATCTCTTGAGGATAGCTCTTTGTATTTGCAATGCACTCATCATCGAAGATACCTGTGCGCCATTTATGCGTAGAATCATCATCAGCGGGTACACACTTTCCGAACTCATTTGGAAGATATCCTCTCTTCTCTTTGGCTTTGATGAGTGTAGCAAGACCGAGAGCTTCTTTATCCTTATCAAGATTAAAGAGCAGGTCAAATTCCATACTCTGAAGCCACAAGGCACTTTTCAAATCCCATTTAAGGATAGTATCTACATAATCATTCGGAACAAAAAGCGGATACAAAGTAAGCCAAACTATTTGAGCATGAGGATATTGAGTTCTGATTTTGTGTAGGATAGGTGTTGTTCTGATAACATCTCCGGCTGCACCGAGTTTGATAATTAGAATATTCTCTTTAAAAGGTGCATAATAACTGCAATCATCACACTTTACTCGATGTAACTTATGAGGTTTACACGGCAGGTCTCCCCTATACTCTCTACAATCAGTTCTAACTTTCATTTGCACTCCAGTGAGTTGGAATTAGGTCAAGAAGATGCTTATAATGCTCATTTCTACCAAAAAGCTTCGCATCACCGAGCAGAATAAACTGCTCTCTTGCTCTGGATATAGCGACATTGAGTTTTCTGTCAACCTTTCCTTCAAAATCAAGTGATTGAACACTGTTAAAATCATACAAAGAGTTCACAGCCGGAGAAAAGATAATTACATCTCGCTCTGAACCTTGATAACGCTCCACAGTATCAATCGTGACCATGGCTCGTAAGTCCTCTGGGAGCAATTCATTGATAATACTTATCTGAGCCCTAAAAGCAACAATAATCCCCAGTGTGTTCTCATTAAACTCATCCCCGCTATTTCTGTGGATTATCAGCGCAATCTTACACGCCCACTCAGCTTCCGCTCTATTTCTATACGGGTTACCGGAACGCTGAATGTTTAAGAAAAGGGCTCTATGATCCTGGATTAGTTGTGATAATTTGTCATCTTTATCAATAGCCTGCTTGGGATGGTTCTGTCTCTCTATAGCAGGAATCAGAAGGTTATCATAAAAGTGGTTCACGAGACAGGCTACTTCGCTATGCATTCTGTAATGGTGTGTGAGAAAGCCTCTTGAATGCTGCCAACCATTCTTCTCTGCTTGTCTGAACATCCGAGCAAACAGTGATTCTTTAAGACTGTGCAGATGAAGTTTGTTAAGCTCTTCATCTTCTATCTTTCCAACCTCAGTCGGAAGAGTTGTGACAGCCGGAAGTTGCTTATCATCTCCGATAAGGATAAACTTCTTGAATTGAGCTAAAATCCCAATCAAGTGTTGTTCTAACAACTGCGAAGCTTCATCGACAATCAGTGTGTCAGGTCTGTAAAGGGCATGAACAAAGCTACCTTTGGAGTGGAAAGTATGAACCGTAGAGACTATCACCCGAATCTTCTGCTCAGTGTCAGTTTCAGTAGTGCTTTTGTAAATCAAACTGCTACTTATATGAATGAAATCAATCCCATTATCTTTGAGTTTATGGCAAATCTCATCGACAGCACGATTAGTAAACGCAGCTAAGCAGATGGTTTGGTCTGTCTGGTCGAGGATAAGCCTGACATAGTTCATTATGAAACCTGAAGTCTTCCCTGTCCCGGGAGGTCCCTGAAGAAGGAAGTAATCCTTAGCCTGATACGCTTGAGAAATAACTTCTTTTATGTTCTCTGGAATTGCATCGAGTTTGATATCAAGACTATTTTGGGATGGTTCCAGCTCTCCTAATAACAACGCTCTTTTCTCTGGAGAAGCCTTAACAAATCCCATGAGTGATTGCATGATTCTAAAGAAATTACTATCAAACGAGTCAGCTTCACAATTCCAATAGTTCGTTTGAGTCAGTATTCTCTCCGGCAAATCATCTCTAACTGTTACAGATAACACGCCCTTTGAGATACTTTTGAAGTTTCCTCGAAGATAATGCCCTTTAAATCCTGATTCTAAATTTGAAGGATAGAGGAGGATACTATCACCGTCCCTAAACCTATGGGTCAGTTCCTTCTCCACAGCGAAAGTATGTACTCCATCATTTAGCTCAATGTATTTCAAAGGAGTAAGAATTAGGTAGTCTGTCAGTTTTCTATCTGTACTACATCTCCAAAGATTGTTAAATCCTTTTCCTTTTGATTTCGAGCCTAAGTAGTATCCTGTTTTAGACGCCCACATCTCTTTCATCACATAGTTAACCATTAAGTGAAGATAGCCCTTTTCATGAGATTTTAACAGAGAATAAGCCTCCGAAATGCTCATTACATCTCGTTGGATGAAAGATGGACAGTCAGCAAATGTACTTAGACTAACCTTCTCAAAAGGGTTTATTGAGCAAAAGTCACGACACAAAGCAACAATCTCATTTCTCAAGTGCAGAACTTCATGTTCCTGAGATTGGATTGGTCTATTCTCTCTTAGACTGTTCGCAGGGTCTGTTTTAGAGTAAAGAATGTAACTCTTGCCCTTTCTCTCTCCCCCACTCATATCTTTCAACATCATATCATAACAGGTTGTCTGAACTCTATGACCAGCCCAGCTTCCATAGTTTGGTGCGTTACCACCCTTCAATTCAAGCAGGTGTTGTTGTTTTAGTTTATCGTCATTTATAAGTAGGTCAAATCGACCTTTTAACCCATTCTTAGGTGAGATATAGCTTGGTTCCGTTAGCACTTCAAACTTAGCTAATCTATTTGCAATGTTCTTAAGAGTAGGAAAGTGAGACTTCTCTAATTCCGTTTTAAGACTAGAAATATGTTTATGGAAGAGTTCTACTTCAAGGGGATAAATCTCAACAACTTGATTGAACAACTCATCAAACCCTAAATCCGGTTCAGCTATCAATTTATCGAGCATCGCATTAGCCAGAGAACCTCTGAAGATGTTCTCATTCGGGAGGAATTGTTTCAGTGTATTCAGAATGAATATTGGGGGAAAGGGCGTTTTGCGATCAATTGCAGTTGCTATCTGAGTAACATCGACCAGGAAGTCAGGTTCTAAGACTACCTTGCTTCTCTCAATTACTCCATAGGTTAACGCACCTATTTGTTCATAACCGGTTATCTCAAGATAATCTCCCGGTTTCAAAAGCTCTGACTGCAATTCAAATGATTGCTGAGCCTCAACTCTTTTGAA
>JAVCCX010000426.1 GCA_030765245.1 Candidatus Zophobacter franzmannii
ATAGATTATACTTCCCATTGCAATATGTGGTTCGTATTCTTCCATCTCTTCGATGGTGCATTTGTGTTTTGCCAAGTCTTCAATCTTTTCAAAACGCTGAACTTTCTGAGCAACAAGGTCACCATATGGCATTGGGTGGCGGATAGATACAACGTTAAGACCCTTGCTCTTAAGATAAGTAACAACGGCTCTGGTTGTCTGGCTCTTGCCACAACCGGTTCTTACAGCACATATTGTGATAAGAGGTTTAGTTGTTTTGACGCGACCATGTTTTTCTCCCATGAGCATAAAGTCAGCACCTGCAGCATTAACCATTGAAGCAGTGTGCATCACTCACTCATAAGGAAGGTCACTGTAAGCGAGAACCACTATATCTATATCATGTTCCGCAATTAACTTTGGAACCATGCTTTCAGGATGGATTTTGATACCATTAGGGTAAAGTTTTCCAGCTAATTCAGCCGGATATTTCTTATCGTCAATTCCTGGAATCTGGGTTGCTGTAAATGCAATTACATTGTACTCCTCGTTGTCTCTGAAGTAGTTGTTGAAATTGTGGAAATCTCTTCCCGCAGCACCCATAATGATAACTTTCTTTTTCATAAGAACTCCTTTCTAATTGGATTTCAACAAAAGTGCGAATTGAATTTTAAGAGTCAAGGAAATTTTAGGTTAATAATCCCATTAACTCATTAATCGTAGTTTTTAATTGACAAATGCTATCTTAAAGTGCCATTTTAACAGCGATTTCTCCATTCAGAATTATAAGAAAACCAACGAAGATAATAGAAGGATAATTTTTATAGCTTGCTACTTAAAACATATCGAAACAGCCGTAATCATCTACTTTAAGATAACCATTAATCCTTTCTAAATCAAAATCTTCAGGGTCGAAATCAGTAGGGAATCCCCACTCATCTTCATCTTCGTCGTCATCATCCACATCATCACTTATCTCTTGATTCTTAAGTTTTTCTAAAAATGTTTCATATCCCCCGGGACCGCCACAATCTTCAATTGGACAATTCCTTTTACCGGTCAAGCAGACCGGATGTTTGAGTTTCTTATCTACGGTAATGATTTTTTCTAATTTTATGGTGTGATCCCATCCGTCACCAAAATCATATTCGTATGAAATCTTATCTTTCTCATTCTTCAGCAACTCGGAAATCTTTTCCTTGAGAGGCGGATCTTCCGGACTGGCATAGTATAGAGTTTTTCCTTTAGCAAACTGGTGAAGGTGTTCATTATCCCAACCCATTACAGTTTGAATAACTTTATGTAAGTCGTGAAGGGACATATCAGCATTAACCTGAAACCTTCTCCATATTCTGGGAGATATCCTCTTTAAGGCTATGTGTAATTGATAAACTATCATTATCTATCCTCCTTGTTTAGATTCAATACGAGAATATTAATTCGTCCCCAAAAAAGTCAACTACAATTGAAGAAAAAATTGGTATCCCCATATTTAAAAATCCTTTGCAATGCATGGTATTGGTCTTTAGAATTGCACAACAGCAAAGTGCCTGTCCGTCGTAGCCTTGGCGGAGACGAACGCCAGCCATCGCCCCACCGTCGCAAATAGCTCCTTGCGGTGCAAGCCCCTACAACAACAACACACAACACTGCAAGATAGCCTGAATCGGTGTAACTCTATGCAAATGCCGCTGTGTATGTACGATGGCTGAATTTATGTAGGTCGAAAACTATTCATGCTAAGTTATTGAAAAAGCCACTGTGAGGGTGGGATTAGTGTCTTTAAAAATAAATAAATATAATGCCTGAACTCACTAACAATAGCCAAAGATGTCCTGAATGATATTAATCACAATTTTTAGCTTGACATTCATAATCACCAATTCTGAACTTGTACAGATGTAGTAAATATACTAAAAATAGATAAATGAAACAAATTAAAGAGGAGTGTACGAATGAAAAAATGTTACTTTTTATTGCTAATAGTAGCAATGTTAGCGTCTGTATTAAATGCAGATATATTTATATCGGAATATATCGAGGGCTCATCAAACAATAAGTATATTGAGGTTTTTAACGGGACCGGCGGAGAAGTTGACTTATCAGATTATAAGTTACAACGTTATTCGAATGGTGGGTCTTCTACTTCAAGTAACATCCTGTTAAGTGGAACTTTGGCAGATGGTGCTTGCATTGTTTATCAAAACTCATCAGCAGGCCTAACTTTACCAGATGGTGTTACTGCTATAAACAATTCTGCAGTCGGTTACAATGGTGATGATGCAATGGCATTGTATAAAATTTCAACGGATTCTTTGGTGGATATTTTTGGCCGTATCGGCACTGACCCCGGTTCTGCATGGATAGGTGATGGAGGATATTCAACTGCTAACAAGACTCTTGTAAGAAAATCAAGTGTTATTACCGGAATTACAACAAATCCTCCTATTACTGATCCACTTTCAGCTTCTTTCCCAACCCTGACTACTGAATGGGATTTGTACGCAACTGACACAGCATCATACTTAGGAAGTCATACAATGACCCCTGTGTCCGCAGACGCTCCTGTGATTTCGAACCCATATAATTCACCCGCTGACCCTACACCATCTGATATTGTTACAATAACAGCTACTATCACTGATGATGGTACTATTGACTCTGCTCAGGTTGACTGGGGATTAGCAACCGGTGTATTATCTAACAATGTTACAATGACCGCTGCTGGTGATGTTTACACATGTGCTATTCCTGCTCAAGCAGACGGGGAGACTGTTTTTTATACTGTCACAGCAACAGATAATGACATAAATACTGAGACCAGTTCTGAGAGAAGTTATGATGTTGTTATGCAGAATGTGAATGATCCTTACTTCACACCTGCAGCAGGAAACTATAGTGGAACACAGAGTGTAGAGATATTCAGCTCTACTCCTGGTGCTGAAATCTATTATACAACAGATGGCACAGATCCTGATGAAACTTCAGACTTATATGCAGTTGCATTATCAATTGATGCTACAACTACAGTAAAAGCTAAAGCTTATTTAACTAACTACTACCCAAGCTCAATTAGTGAAGCTCTCTATGACTTCGCAGTAGTTGGTGTTGCAAATATTTATATTAGTGAATATATAGAAGGTTCTTCAAATAATAAAGCAATCGAACTTTATAATGCCGGAGACAATGAAGTTAATTTAGGTTTCGTTGAGTTTTGGCGAATCTCTACCGGTGGTGACTGGGCTGAGGGAGAAGCTAATGCTGTTACGCTCAGTGGAACATTAGCACCAGGCGATGTTTATGTTGTTTGTAATTCTTCTGCTATTCCTGAAATTCAAGCACTGTCAGACTTAGTTGGAACTTCAGTATGTTACTTTAATGGTGACGATGCAATGGGACTTGCCTATAATGGTGTTCTTGTAGATGTTGTCGGTGATGAAGGTCCGGATATTGGTAATGGTTGGGAAGTTGCAGGCGTTGCTGATGCAACTGTTGAACATACTCTTGTTCGCAAAAGATCAGGCTTTGCAACAACTGACTGGGCTTTATCAGCCGGAACAGATGCTGATGATTCTCAATGGATAGTTTCAGAACAAGATGATTATGCAAACTTAGGTCAACCTACTCCTGGTGTTGCAGATGTATTCATCTCTGAAGTCGGAACAGATATAATACAGTATGTTGAATTGTATAACGCTGGAACAGCTGCACAGGATTTAGCCGGTTGGTTTCTTAACCAAAATGCTCCTGTAAATTCAACTCCTTTAACTGGCGAGATAGGAGCCGGTGAATACTTTGTAATTATCGCAGGAACCGTTGAAGAAATGATAACTCAATACCCAATGTTTACTGGGAATTACCATGCAACTGAAACAGGTGCCCCAACTATGATCAACGGGTCATGGTTAACTCTTGATGATGATTCGGCTAAAGGTGTTGTAGATCAATTCGGTTCTGCAACAAGTGGTGCGGTAACAGGAGTTATCTATGAAAGAACCAACAATAACAGTGGTGAAGATTTAGATACTGATTGGGCTCAAGTTCCATCACCAACTCCCGGCACTCAGAATGACAACCCGATTTTACCTGTAACTCTTACTAACTTTACAGCGGCGACGATGACCACTCAAGGGAATGACTTGGTTGTTCTTCTTGAATGGACAGTTGAGACAGAGAGTGCAATTGCCGGTTATAATGTTTATCGTTCAGAAACAGATAACTTTAATGACACTTATTCGATTAATAGTGGTTTGATAGTTGCTCAGAACATTGTAACTACTCATACTTATAACTTCGAAGACGATGAAGTTGAAGTTGGTGGAACTTTCAATTATTGGCTTGAAAGCATGGCAATTGATGGCATTAGTCATTTCTATGGCCCTGTTTCAGTAACTGTTGAAGAAGATGATGACACATCTGACACATCAGATGCTCAGCCTGTATCAGAATTCAAAAACATCTTCCCTAATCCATTTAACCCTTCTACTTCAGTTGCATTTAGCTTGAAAGAAGATGGATTTGTAAATGTATCAGTTTACAATGTTAAAGGCGAATTAGTAAGTGTAGTTTTCAATGGTATGAAAGATGCTACTGAAAATGGTTTTATCACTTGGGATGGAACAAACACAAACGGTGAGAACTGTGGTAGCGGTATCTACTTCTTTAGAATGGAAGCAGATGGTTACACTTC
>JAVCCX010000297.1 GCA_030765245.1 Candidatus Zophobacter franzmannii
ATGAAAAAGTTCTTGTTACTATCGATGGTAGCCTTTGTGTTAGTAGGCTGTACAATTAAAAATCCAAGTGGAAACACACTGGGATATAGATTTAAACTTGCCACTTATGGACGAAATATACCCCATGAGTGACTTGATAGATGATGAATTCATTTTTATGGACTCAGATAGTACATTATATGCGAAATCTGTTGGTGATATAAACACTACTCCAATTGAAGAATTAGTTGTTGAACTAGATGCCAGCTTCCCAATTCCGCATTTGTATAGTACTTTACCCGACACTTCCAGTGCTGTTCCATTTGAGTCAATACTTCCGGATTACAAAATAGAAGTTGTTTTTGGTAAGATAAAATCAGGATATTTATATATAGATTATGTTGATATAGTTCAAGAAGAACACAAAGCGGTTGTGGAATTAGTATTTGATGAAATCGTGAATGAAGAAGGACTTAAATTTTCTCCTATGGTAGATTTAACTGAAGCAGGAACATTCTCAGAAGAGTTTGATTTAAGTGGATATTTTATAAAGACAACAGGAGATATAACGGATGAAGATGTCGCAGTTAATGAATTAAAATTTACTGTAAGCTTAACAGATATTGGGAGTTCTCCTGCAGGTACAGATTTCGGTTCTATGGAAGTGATTTTAGCAAACCAATTCAATTTTGAATCATTCTACGGAAGTATTGATGGATTCTCAATGGATGTAGAAAAGAATATTGCTGATTTAGACATTGAATATCCGGAAAATACCAACGATGTCATAGCAATAGAAGATGTAAAAGTCATTTTAGATTTAGTATCAGATATTGGTTTTGGGAGTAGATTTGATGGATTTATTACTGCTCATAATGATGACGGAGATAGTGTTAGGGTAGAAATTCGTGATGATGATGGTAACTTCTTCAGTATTCCATCCGCTCCTGTTGGGTTTGATGAGTATGGTTATCCTGTGACAATTGCAAGTCCTTCTCGATTCATTAGCGATGGGGTTGTTGATAGTCTATTTACTATCATGCCAACAAGTTTAACAATCCATAGTTCGAAAATATACATTGATAATCCAACAACCGGTTATGGTTTTATCTCACTTATTCATGATTTACATGGAGAATACACAGGGATAATCCCTTTCACTTTCTCGATACTCAACTCAACCATCCCACTTATAAATAGTGAAAACTCAGTTTCACATGTTTCGCAAGAAAACCAGGATATTATAAACAAGCATGTACAGGAAGCTGAGATTGAACTACATGTAGATAATAATCTCCCCTTAAGTGCATGGCTTTCAATATATATTCACAATGAACCTCTTGGAAGTACAGCTGACTCTCTTGATTTAGCGGTACTAAAAATAGAAGGTGATGATCTTGATGATAATGGTGAACCTGATGGTTTCTATGTTGAAAAGTTTGCTCAGGATAAAGTTTTCAATATCCATGCTGCTGACTTCTCTGTGTTTGAAAACGATAGTGTGTACATAAAATTTAAGCTATTGGCAGAGGGAACCGATGAACCGGTGACACTTACTGCAACTCATAATGACTTCATTCGCTTGAATGGGGCTTTGAAGCTAAAAGCAAGATTGGAATAATAGGTGGTATGATGAAAAAGATAATATTAGTTACTCTGATCCTATTTGCTACTGTTTTGTTGATTGCTTCCCCTCGCTCAAAAGGTTTTGCCGGTAGTTTTCTTATGCGTGCTAAAACTACTGATGCACTCTTTTGGAATCCTGCGAACTTAAATTCTGATGACTCATTTATGGACATGCCTCTTGCCAACACTTCATTTGAAATATATAACAATGCCTTCTCAATTGAGACATACAACTCCGTAGCCGGTAAATATATAGATCAAGAAATGAAGGAAAAGATGCTTAAGAATGTCGATGGTAACCTCAAAATTAAAACTGAGTTTACTATGAATGAGTTTGCTTGGACCGCGGGTAATACCGGTTTGGCAATGCGGACTACTTTTGCTATGAGTGGTAAGTTTTCTGAAGAGTATCTTCGTTTGATTTTGTTTGGTAATTCTGAGAGCTATTACGAGTTTTCAAACGATGATAATCAAATCGATGCGCTAAGTTACATAGAGTTTTTATGGTCATATGGTGGGTTAGATATCCCTTATGTTAGCGACTATTTCCCAGCAAAATGGGGTGTATCTCTCAGCCCATTAGTCGGTATTAATTCTATTGAGACCATGAGCTATAGTGGACATTTTGATTCCGGTATACACGATGAAGAGATTACGGGAGCTGATTTTGAACAAGAAGTTGTTCTTTTAAGTAGTACCGGTGGACTTGGTTTCAAAGGATTGCTTGGTGTCACTACTGAACCTATAGAAAATCTAGAAGTTGGTATTAGCTTTGATAACATTTTTGGTAATATCTGGTGGAATTTTGATGTACAAGAGCTACATTACTCAATGAGTGCAGATTCGGTTTATCTTTTCAACCTTGATGAAGACTTTTATCAAGAAGAAGAGGAAACAATCAGCCTTGATTCGAATCACACATCATTACCGTTCACTTCCGCATTAGGTGTTATGTACACATATCACAAAACTTCTCTTTCAGCTGATTATAGGCAAGCTATTGAAAACACTGCATTCACAACAGACAGACCAGTTTTTTCTTTAGGTTTTGAAACTATGTGGGAAGCAATGCCAATCCAGATGGGAGTTAGATTTGGTAATAGCCTTGAACCAACAGTATTCGCATGGGGTTTAGGGTATCGTATGGAAGATTTGGAGTTTGGTTTCAATGTTCAAACACAAAATAGTATCCTTCCGAACGACAAATCAAATGGTATTGCAATCGGTTTACATTGGAGATCTAGACTATAGATGAAGTATTTTGTTTTATTTCTAATTGCAATACTCGTTGGGTGGTTGTATTATCGGAAAACGGTTCCTGCTTTAATTACCAAGGAAAGAATACTGTTAACCTTTCTTCGGACACTCTCAGTTTTTCTTATCTTAGTATATCTATTCAACCCAATCTTGTACTACATTAAGAATGTTACAAGAAGTTCTGAGGTTGTTTTTCTTCGGGATATTTCAAATAGTATGGAGTTATTAGAGGAGAGTAAAGCAAAATCTAAGCATTATGTACCTTTAGAGAATACTCTTAGAAACAGATATACAGCCTTAGGTTACCAGGTAACAGAATACAATTTCGCAACAGGTCTTAGTGGAAGTAAGGAAAGAACAGATTTAACCCTTACGATGAATGAACTGACCAAGCAAAACAAATTGGAAGAAGTAAGTGAGATTGTTTTAATCTCAGACGGATGGTTTCATGATAAATCATTCGATGCTGTTAGATTATCGGGTAAAAGAGTAAATCCTATTATCCCTTCAATTACTAATTCATCTGCAGATACATACATATCAAGAGTTGAATTTAATGAAAATGCCTATCGTAACGAAAGTACACCGTTTGTAGTTCATTGTCATTCGGAACAGTTCAATGGTGATGCAACAGTAAAAATGTTCTATTTAGATAAACTCATCCAGGCTAAAGACATCTCGTTCAAAGATGAGAAAGTACAAAACATAGAGTTCAGTTATGCTTTTAAGAATACAGGTCTTAAGAAAATTAACTTTGAAGTAACCCCTAAGAATCTACAGGAAATCATTCAATCAAATAATACTGTAGTTACTGTTTCAAATGTCCGGGAAGAGAAGGAAACTGTCCTTATCATTACAGATGCAATGACTTGGGAAACTATGTATGTAATGGATGCTTTAAAGAACAACACTAGATTGCAGACTCAGGTTCTTCAGGCTAAAAATAGTTCACTTTACTCGGGAAAGAAACTCTTGAGAGAAGATTTAAATTCAATTAATTATTCTCTGTTAGTTTTAATAAATAGCGATAGACTAAGGCTTAACAGTCGCAATACTGGTATTATTATTGATAACCTTAGTAAGGGTAAAGGGCTTCTACTCATTGGGATGCCAGTACAGGGACTTGACTCAGTTGCTCCATTGGTTAAGAGTAATATTTCAAGAGTTTTTACAAATACATTTAGCTACGGTACAAAAATGAGTGAGTATAGGTCTTTCGACTTTATAAAATCCGGGATAGATAATATTCCACCGGTTGACTATCAATACCTGAGCTCTAAGCCTAATGTCGAAGTACTTTCAAGTTTTATTAACAATGAAAGCTCTCCTGCCATTGCTTTAAAGAAGAGTGGTCGAGGACAATTTCTTCATCTGGGGATGCTTAATCTCTGGAAATGGCAACTATGGGATAACGGAGATGGTTATCGAAAGTTTATCGTCAGTATTTGCAATTGGTTAAGTAACTCTACTGAAGACAGAATAGCCTTTTATAGTGATCAGCCGGGTTACTTGCAGGGAGAGAGGGTTACCCTAACTCTCAAAGCATTTGATGAGAAGATGGAGCTTATTACAGACCTTCAACCTAACCTCATCCTCAAGAATTCTAAATCAAAGGAAGTACTTTCTGAATACTTCGAATTATCAGAAGGAAACTATATGCTTAAGCTGGATGAACTATCACCGGATAAATACACAGCTAACGTTTCTGATACGCAAAATAACATTGAATCATCTCTCGAGTTCATTGTAGGGGAGAAGGGCTTAGAAGATGCTAATATTGGGCTCAAAAAGGAAAACTTACAGTATCTCGCATCCTTAACTTCAGGAACTGTTGTTACAGCTTCAAGTATTGATGGATTTGATATATCTCAGGCTAAAGAGAACCATTCTAAGTTAAACATTGAAATCCCTTTGTATCGAAAGCATCTTATCCTCATCCTATTCCTACTTGTGTTTGCATTAGAGCTCTTGATTCGTAGAAGGAAGGGTTTGATTTAGACTTTAGATTCTACTAATAGTTTTTACATAGAAAAAGAGAGCTAACAAAAGTTAGCTCTCTTTTAGTATTAATAATTCTTTTCTAATGGTTACCCATTATGAACAACGATTTGTGGATATGGTATTTCAATATCATTCTTATCACAAGCAACTTTTACTTGTTCTAACATATCAAAATGTACATCCCAATAATCTGCACCTTTAACCCAAAGCCTACATGTAAAGTCTAAAGAACTTGCATTATGTGTATCTAATCTTACGAAAGGAGCTGGATCTTTAAGTACCTTTGGATGAGCAAGGGCAACATCCATAATAACTTTCTTCACAAGCTCAATATCATTAATTATAAGATGCTGAGAAAGTAAAGTCAACGCTTCTTTCCGGAGCAGTAGAATAATTGATAATTGGTGCGTTTGCAAGACTTCCATTTGGAATGAAGATAGTCTCCTTAAACATCTCAATGTTCATTTTCCCGCCTGATTTTATGCAGTAATATTCCAAAATATAATTAGTTTATGGGGATAAACAACTTCTGTTAAAAATATTTACTCTTAATCAGATTTTGGGGGGATAATAGAGAGTGTCAAGGAATAGATAGGTGGGAGAGTTTAAAAGTGGGGTGGCTGACGGGACTTGAACCCGCGACGTCTTGAGCCACAATCAAGTACTCTGCCAACTGAGCTACAGCCACCACGGCAATAAAAAATGGCACGCCAGATGGGATTCGAACCCCTGACCCACGCCTTAGAAGGGCGTTGCTCTATCCAGCTGAGCTACTGGCGCACGTTCCACATATAAAATAAGCTTATCATTTTGATAAGCAGGTTGAAATTGGTAGCGGCGCAGGGATTCGAACCCCGGACACTCGGATTATGATTACGATGCTCTAACCAACTGAGCTACGCCGCCATTGGTAGCGAGGGGAGGATTTGAACCTCCGACCTTCGGGTTATGAG
>JAVCCX010000316.1 GCA_030765245.1 Candidatus Zophobacter franzmannii
ACTTCTAGGTTATAATGTCTTCGATAATGGAGAATTAGTACATACAATCTATGACAGATATTTGACAACTCATACATTTACTGCACCTGACCCTGGTTTACATCTTTATAGTGTTACTGCGGGTTACCTTGCCGGTGAGTCTGAGCATTCTGCAGAAGTTGAAGCTTTCAGATATGGATCTACATATACTGATATTGGACCATCTGACAACTCATCTGAGGATGGAATTGTTCTTAATCCTGGTGGTATGGTTGCGGTGAAATATGAAGTTCAAGAACCAGTAAGCCTTGAGTTTGTTAGCTTCTACATTGAAGAAGCAAGCACCAATCCTATGGTTCTTAGAATCTGGAATGAAATTGACAATGAACCTGGTGATATGTTAGCTCAGCTTGTTTATCGTGATAATATTGCTAATGGTTGGCATACAATAGAGCTTGGTGATGATAGCTTGGAATTGGATGAGAACTTCTACATCGGTGTTATATTCACTGTAAATAGCTCTCAGATTGGCGTTGACACTGAGTCGAATGGAGATTCTATATTCAAGCCTTCTTCAAGTGCACCATGGGAGCCATTTACTACCGGGAACTTACTCATAAATGCCATCTTGAATACCTATACTTCAAATGACGATGTAGTAACCGTATTACAACCGACTACAATCAGTAATTACCCTAACCCTTTTAATCCTACTACAACTATTTCCTTTAACCTGAAAGAATCAGGGTCAGCGGAATTAGCAGTGTATGATATAAAGGGAAGAAGGATTAATACTTTAGTTAATAGCGTAATTCCTTCCGGGAATCACGATGTAACCTGGAATGGGGTTGATGCCAACGGAAAAGCAGTTTCTTCAGGAGTATACTTCTTCAGATTGAAATCAAAGAATGATACGATAACACATAAAGCTCTGCTTTTAAAATAAACATTACAAACGCCCGACTAGTTCGGGCGTTTCTTTTCTTCATAATCCACTTGCCAATTCCCCACTTTTATCCATCTTGTAATTAAACACTAATTTAGGAGTTTACTATGAGTAGGTTACAAGCTGGTGAGAAAGCACCCCTTTTCAAATTACAAAATCAAGATGATGATCTGAAATCCCTTAATGACTATGAAGGTAAATGGTTAATTCTTTATTTCTACCCGAAAGACAACACCCCGGGTTGTACTGTAGAAGCTAAAGATTTCACATGTTTACTAAGCTCTTTTTCAGAGTTAGAAACACAAGTAGTTGGCGTGAGTAAAGATTCGACAAAAAGCCACAGAAATTTCATTTCAAAACAGGAATTGACAATCAACCTGTTGAGTGACCCAGAAATGCACTTAATGGATGCTTATGGAGCTTGGGGAGAGAAAAACATGTATGGCAAGAAGTCAATGGGAGTGATCAGGAGTACATTTCTTATTGACCCCAAAGGAAAGATTGCCCATGCATGGTATAATGTTAGAGCAAAAGGACATGCAGAAAGAGTATTATCAAGACTTAAAGAGTTGGTATAAAATAATAAGGGTGGTCAGCTGACCACCCTTATCAAATCTCTTTGGTTATTCCAGACTAAAATGGCTCTCGACCAGCTTTCATAAAGGCTTGAAGGTTTTCAATGGGTACATCCTTAGGAAGATCACAGCCAGTTCCAAGAATGAAGTTCGGGACATTCTGCATTAGAACCATTAAATCTCGAGTTTCTTGATACACATTCTCAGGTGTACCGGTTAGAATTGTACCTGTAGGATTAATATTCCCTTGATAGATTATTCCTTCTTGAATTGTTGAAGCAATGGTTAACATATCAACTCCTTCATCAGGTGAATCTACACTCAACACATCAACATCAGTTCTACTCATTTCTCTTACCATATGCATAGTATCCCCACAGATATGGAGAATACAGTCTGCTAACAGTGAATGGATACATTTAGCCATTTTCTTCACATAGCTTCCACTAAATTCAAAATACTTATCCTCACCAAGAAAAACAGCTGTTGGTTCAACGATGCAAATTACATTTGCCCCTGAATTGACCAACTCCTTGGCAATCTTTAGTTGATTATGCATCGTGAACTCAAGTAGTTTATGGAAATCTTCTCTTCTTTGATTGATTGCTGCCTTAGTTGTTTCAAAATCTAAAATTAATGCAGCCAATGTAAATGGACCGGTTATATATGCTCCTAACATCTTTGAATCACCCGAACACCGATTGAGTTTATGGATAGTTTCGATATAGTTATTTAATCTTTGGGATTTGAAGATATCTACATCATTCAATGTTTGCAGCTCATCCAGATGAAATTTAGTGTTTGGAACAAAAGCAGGTTCGTTATCCTGATAATCAACTTGAAAATTCAAGGCTCCAACTTCTAAGGAAAGGTCCATCATTGGAAATAGGATATCTGGTTTGAGAGTATCTGAAAGTCTTCTAATTACTTGTGAATGGTATTTTGCATTTTCTTGGCACTGTTTCAAGCTATGTTTACCAAGATTTATACTAGGGAATCCTGCAAAAGGAGCTACTAATCTCTTACGCTGGATAAAGTTTTCTAAAGCAATTCCTTCTAAAAACATACTACCCTCCAGATATATACAACAAATTTATATTCAGTTATATAATGATTAGTTTTCCTGAATTGACATCTATTTTCTTCTCAACTTTCAAATTAATGCACTTTTAAGTACCAGTTATACAGTAGCAACAAACACACATCCACTCGGTGTAAATGCACTGTGGATTCTTACTGACCTATTATCTTTAGATAAAAAAATCCCCTCTTTGTTCAAGAGGGGATTCTATGTTTATTAATCTATTTCATTAATAGAGATTTTGTAATTCCGCTATAACCTTTTGTAGTCATTTTAAAGAAGTAAACACCAGTAGAAACGGATCTCCCATGCTTGTCCTCTCCATCCCAAACCACAGAGTGCTGTCCGGCAGACATAAGGTCAGTGACCAAGGTCTTGACTAACTGCCCCTTGATGTTATACACTTTAATATCAACATTTTGGCGTTCTTTCAATGAGAAAGTAACCGAGGTAGTTGGATTAAATGGATTAGGGTAGTTATTCTTAATCTCAGTAATAAACGCATTGTTCTCAGGGTTATCAATAGCTGTTAAGTCTGGGGCGAAGGTTAGAATGTTAGACTCAAAGCTGTCACCTTCACGATAAATAGCAGTAACATAGTAGGAATACAGTCCGGGGTACGCTACTGTATCTGTAAATGTTGTTGAAGTCACAGTACCTAGCATCGTATATGCATCTGTATCTATCTTTCCGTACACTGCATAGTGGTTGAGATTCAACCCTGCAGTATCTGGTGCATTCCAATTGAGGATGATATCAAAACCTGTCTGAGTTTGAGTCAACCCAACTGGTGCATTCAACCTTAGAAGGTCAAAGTCCACACCATCGAGGTATTGTGTTGTCTGGTCTATAACCAGATTAGAAGTTAAATCGGATGAATAGTGATCCAAGGTAGCACTGAGATTATAGATCCCCTCTTTTTGGAAAATATGGTAAGTCCCATCTGGCTGAGGGTGGGTTACAATGTCACCGTTATTAAGTATTACACTTTCAATATCTACACCTGCATTCAGATTTACATCTCCCCGAATATATCCAGTACCACCAATGAACCCAAGAATTGAGACATCGTCGATATACCATCCAAAACTATTATTAACATAATTACTAGCAGAATGCCATTTAATCTGGATATTCATATTTGCATAATCCGCTAAGTCAAATGTTACTTCCACCCAGTTACTCTCAACACCGGTAAATCCCGGACCTGAAAGTGCAGACACTGAAGTGTCATCGTAACCACCTGCAGGTGTTATTATATCCCAAGTTGTTCCACCATCTGTAGAGATAGAGACATTCCCACCATCATAAGAGTCTTCATAATTGTATTTATGCCAGAAATTAAGAGATGCATTCTCACTTAAAGGAAGTGTTGGTGAGTATAAATCTGCCTGTGAATTATGAGGATAGTACCCACTAAGATATGTTCCCCAAAGTCTATTACCTGAATGAGCACCCATGATTGTGTCAAAGCCCCACTGCCAACCACCATTTCCTGTTAATCCACCATTGGTAGTTTCAAAGTTAAGATCAAAGGCTGCGAGTCCAATTCCAACAGCAAGTTCAGAGTCAAACTCAGTGACCATATCTGCATTAGAGGAAAGTGTGAATGGGACAAATGTCATATCAGGTACACCATTAGGCATAGTCACATCAAAGAATCCCTGCACCACGCTCTCGCCGGGTGCATTACCAAATGAGCGAGTAGGAGGATTAATCACAACTCCCGGATAATCCGTTGTAAGTGTAACT
>JAVCCX010000411.1 GCA_030765245.1 Candidatus Zophobacter franzmannii
ACGAACACCACCAAGGGAGATACGGATGAAATCACGATTAAGAGCTCTGGCTATTGACTTGCCAAGAGATGTTTTACCAACTCCCGGAGGTCCAACAAAACAAATAATCTGACCTTTGGTCTTTTTAGAAAGCTTGATAACAGAGATAAACTCAAGGATGCGCTCCTTAACCTTATCAAGTCCATAATGGTCATTGTCTAAGATCTCTTTAGCTTTCTTGATTTGAACTTCGTCAGTTTCTTTCAGGTTCCACGGAACATCTAAAATCCAGTTTATATAATTAAGTACAACCCCATATTCCTGAGATTGTGGAGCCATGCGCTGAAGGTGTTTAAGCTCTTCATTAGCTCTTTTCTTTGCATGTTCACTTAAATTCAGTGAATCCACTTTCTCTTTGAGTTTGACTATATTCGAATCGTCCTCATCTGTGAGCCCAAGTTCTTTATGAATTATCTTAAGTTGTTCATGAAGATAATAATCTCTCTGCATTTTATTAAGAGTTCGCTTAACTTTACCCTCAATTCTCTGCTCCAGTTTACTAACTTCTATCTCTTCATTCATTATGGCTAAAAGTCGCTTAAGACAACCGTTCAAGTGTGGCATCTTAAAGAGTCCGTGTTTGTAATGGATCTCAATATTGAAATAAGTGAGGATGAAGTAGAATATCTCAATTGGATCTGCTAAAGCATCAAGTGATTGAAGCATCTCTTCAGGTAGTGAGTTATTTACTGAAACATATTCGCGAAACAAAGTCGTAAGATTCCTAAGATAAGCCTGCATCTCTTTCTCTGTCACATTCTGAATAACATCAAAGCGTTCGGTGTAGGCTCTGATTAGTTTCTTATTAGCAACAAAACGAGTAACTTTTGCTCTGTAAAGTCCTTCAACAAGGAGTCTGATATTACCATCAGGGAGCCTAAAACTCTGTAGAATTTGGCAGATTGTACCTACTCTGTATAACTGAGCAGTTTTAGGATTAGAATCGGATTCTTCTCCATGTTTTTGAGTAACACAGAAGATAAGGTTATCCTCTACAAGGGCTCTTTCTACAGCTTCACGAGACACTTCTCTACCAACCAAAACCGGTGCTATAATTCTTGGTGCAATTAACATCTGTCGAAGCGGTATTACATTGTGCATCCGCTTTGGATCATGCTTTATATCTATATTGTTTGACTTACTTTTAATCGTCATTTTTCCTCCATAACAGAAACTAATTGCAAAGATGGGATTGACCAATTTGGTGTCAAACCTTTTGTCTAATTCTATTATTTAGAATTAGATAAGGCATTTCCCCGAGAATTCAATAACCAGAATTTTTCGTACTGCGACTCTCCAGAGTTGCTGTGCAAGCTTGCTTGCATCTCTTCAAATAATCGGTAAGAATTACAATTGGACAGCTCTTTTGAGCTGCGTGCAAGCGTGGACCCTCGCACTACGAAACCTCGAAGACTTGCACCGCAAGGAGCTATTTGTGACTGTGGGGTGAGGGTTTCAAGAGTTATAGATTGTATGACTCGTTAGTCTCTTTTGTTAAACTTATTTGAACCTTACAAGAAAGGAAGCCATAGGAATATACATGCTCATATAACCGTAATTTCTAATGGTGAGAGGCCAATGGAAGGCAAGCAAACCCCAATTCTTTAGCTCAATATCAACTTCTGAGTTGATTTGTAGAGGAAGTGTGATATCCTCAAATACTAAGGATGCCTGCCAATTTTGGGTGTTTTCAGGTGCTACACACTCAATAGTGAATGTCTCACCAGGTACAGTTATTTGTGGTACACTAAGAATCGGTCTTTGGATAATGGTTAGAACATCTCCAATAGCTGAGAGCGCAAATATATATATAAGCAGTGAGGTAAGTATTATTAATTTCTTCATATTGGTATAATAATCTAAAATGAGTGATTTGCGTCAAGAAATTGCGGAAAATCAATACAATCTAACCACGGAAAGCACAGAAGCCACGGAAACGGAAGAAGAAAGGGAGACCTTGCGAATGGTGGAGCAACGCGAGGTCTTCTCAATGGTAGTACAACGAGGATTTGCATCTGTCGGAAGTGATGCTTTAGCTTCACCTCTTTTGCTCGTTGGTATCCCTTGTACCGTGCACATCCTGTCCGTAATTCCTATTGTCCACTTTGTGCTTGTAAGTATCTTCTGTCATTCCACGCACACTGCTCTATTTCAACACACGGGAATATTCAGGGAATAATTCAGGATTAAATTGGGAATATCTCGGGCAAAGTCCCGAGTGAGTCCCGTGTAAGTCCCGAGAGAGTCCCGCGTAATTCCCGTGTATTGATACGGAACAGTGTAGTGTGAATCGACTTGCTGCAAAACCTATCTCTGACCTTTGCAATGGTTGAGCGGAGCGAATCCTTGCAAATGGTTAGAAGGAGATGGGATGTAGTTTCAAAGAAGTCCGTTTACACTTTGCTCTGACAAACTCCTTTGAAATGCTGGTCTTAATTCCCCTCCCTTAGTATTAAGTATTTTCTCTTGACATATGAAATCTAACTTGGTAAATACATCTAGAGATATAACCAACAGGAGGAGTAACTATGAAACAAATTATACTTATTATTGCAATCTCACTAAGTATTCTTGGACTTTTTGCAGACGGAGTAGAGCCAACCGGTAATCCACGTGAAGTCTCAACATTGGACAATTTACTTTGGATCAGCACTAATGATAGTTGCTGGGGTGATGATTTTATCCAGATGGCTGATATTGATGCATCACCAACCAGTACTTGGAACGGAGGAAATGGTTTCATTTCAATTGGGGTATATAGCTTGGGACGATCCACTTAACAATCCGTTCACTGGATCATATGATGGCCAGAACTATTCAATTTATGACTTATATAGCAATCGCCCTACTAGCAATATGCAAGGTCTATTTGGTTACACAGATGGTGCAGCAATATCTAATCTCGGAGTTACTGATGTTGAAATATCTGGCAATTGGTCTGTCGGCGGTCTGGTAGGATTTAACAATAACGATTCTTCGATCACTAACTGCTACAGCACCGGAAGTGTAATGGGAAATAGCGGTATCGGAGGTTTAGTTGGGAGTAATGAACAATCTTCCATCTCTAACAGCTATAGCACCGGAAGTGTGACTGGGTCAGGAGACTATGTTGGCGGTTTGGTGGGTTTAAATGAAAATGAGTCTTCCATTTCTAACAGCTACAGTATCGGGAGTGTAATTGGAGATAGCGATGTTGGCGGTTTGTTGGGGAGTAACAATGAGTCTTATATATCTAACTGTTATAGCACTGATAGTGTAACGGGAAACTACCACGTCGGCGGTCTGGTGGGCAAAAACGATAATTCTTCAATCTATAACAGCTACAGCACAGGAAGTGTGGCGGGAGATAGTAGTGTCGGTGGTTTGGTAGGGCATAACTATGAGTCGTTTATCAATAACAGTTATAGTAACGGAAGTGCGACAGGAGATAGCGATGTGGGTGGTCTTGTGGGAGCGAATTCTTCTTCTCCCATCACTAACAGTTACAGTACTGGAAGTGTGATTGGGAATGACTATGTTGGTGGTTTGGTGGGGTATTGTGAGGTAACCACTACAGCAACTGCTTGTTTCTGGGATATGGATACATCTGGTATGTCAACCAGTGCCGGAGGAGCCGGCAAAACTACAGCCGAAATGCTCGATATTACAACCTATACTGCTGCAGGTTGGGATTTCATGGATGAAACAATTAATGGGACTGAAGATATCTGGGATATAGATCTCGATTGGAATGATGGGTATCCATTTCTTTACGACACATTAGTTGGTATTGAGGAAGAAACAAACGATCAGATACCAGAACCTACACACCTAATCGGGAACTATCCTAATCCATTTAACCCGACTACTACCATTAGTTTCAATGTGAAAAATAGGGAAACTGCAAGGCTGGAAATCTTCAATATTAAGGGTCAGTTGGTAAAACAATATCCTGCCTTTACTGCAGGCAGCCATAAGATTGAATGGCATGGTAAAAACAATAATGGTAAATCAGTTGGGTCTGGTGTATATTTCTATAGGCTTTCAAGTGGAATAAGTAAACAAACCAGAAAGATGTTATTGCTTAAATAAGTTTTGGTAAGTACTTTGGTAGGGGCATAAGATTTTATGCCCTTTTTTCTTTGGGGTTTACACTTCGGAATGGTGGTGAAAAGAAGCTATAAATGCAGTTCATTCTTCATCATTTCAAAGGTCTGGAGACCATTTGAAAGGTAAAGGAATAGTATTGATATGATTGGATTCGATTGCTTTTTCGATTCACTCCACACTAACTGGGTACGCGGACATCCTTGTCCGCTTCAGGGTTAATAACTGTGAAAGTCCGCTTCGCCCCACACTCACTTTGTTCGCTATGGTTTACCGGGGCGTAGCCTTTGGCGAAGACTGGTGCAAGCTAAACAAGCTAAATTTGCCTATTGTCTAATTATCTTCAGAGGGTCTATTTTCTTTGCTTGTAGAGCAGGGAAGAGGGTAGCAAGAAAGCTTATTACTAAGCATATAGCCGTTATCACAACAAAATCTAAGAGTCTTGGGTCAACCGGAAGAGCACTCATAGGCAGATTCCCCGCAGGGATCTTGATAATATGCCATTGACTTTGAGCAACTATAAACATGATAGCCAGAACTACACCGGTTATGGTGCCTGTGAAGCCAATTGTGATACCTTGACGAAGATAAATGTTAAAGATATCCCTATCGTTGCAACCGAGTGATTTCAGGATGCCAATGTCTTTTCGCTGTCTTGCAATCATCTTAGCAAAGTTCCCGGTTAGATTGAACGATGTTATTAGTATCATTAAGCTTAGAATAGCCATCATTACTACTTTCTCAAGTCTCATAGCCTGATACATATTTCTATCAAAACTACTCCAGTCTTCAAAGAGAAGATTTGGATACTTAACCTGTAATCGTTTTATAAGCTTCAGCGATGACCGGGGATTTCCGGTTCTTAACTCAAGATATTGAGCTCCACTTTCAAATGGAAGGAAGAAGGCACAGTTATCAAGAGTAGTTAAAGAGAAAAGTTTATCATACTCAGGCATCCCGGACATAAATAGTCCACCCACAACCAACTCTCTTGTCTTTGGCATAAGACCAAAGGGAGAGGGAATGGTGCCGATCGGTGCCATCACTTTTATCTTATCACCAGGGATTGCTCTTAACTCCATTGCTAAGTCATAACCCAATAATATAGTATTGTCTGCGTACTTCTCCGGTGATCTGTAGCCTGTAAAGATACCTCGTCTGATTTTACCTGACTTCTCACTCAAATCCCTTGGATAGAGTTTAAATAGGGGAGATACAGTTGCTTGTTGAACAAAATTTACTCCATAAAGGGCTGTACCTGCTGTATTCTTCCCTTTCATAAGCATAAGCTCAACTCTACTCACTGGTGCAACAGCTATAACACCACCTTCTTTCAGTAGTTCTTCTCTAATGCTTGCATAGTCAGTAAATGGGGTTCTGTCAGCATTATATACAAGGACTTCAGACTTTACTCCAACTATTCTGTCAGTAATGTCTCTATCAAACCCATTCATAACAGCGGAAACTGAGAGATATGCAAAAACTCCGATAATAATCCCGAGTAGAGGGAGAAGGTGTGTCCTCTTAAAAAACTTCCTCTTCCGAGAGTAGAGAAATCTATTTGAGATGAACTTAGAGTATTTCATTAAGCTTGAAGAGTTTCAATCAGTTGAACAGCAGCCCAAAGGTCTTCGACAATATAGTCAGGCATTACAGTCCAATTGTCCCTATCTTCCATAAACTCTTTTTTACCAAGTCCACAGAGGAGAAGGATTGTCTTCATTCCGGCTTTAGAACCAAATGCAATGTCAGTGTATCTATCACCAATCATCCAGGAATGCTCAGGTCTGAGTTTAAAATCTTCTACAGCCTTCTTAAACATCCCGAGACTTGGTTTCCGGCATTCGCTATTTATATTAAACGGCTCTACCTTACCCTCAATGTGATAGGGAGAGTAATAGAGCTTATCTATCTTTGCACCATCTTTAGCAAGGTTCTTGTACATTTTATCATGAATAGCATTTACATCATCCTGGGTATAGTAACCTCTTGCCACGCCACTTTGATTGGTTACGACTATTACTTTATAACCAAGGTCATTTAGAAGCTTAACAGATTTTCCTGCAAAGGGGAATTGTTCGAACTCATCAGGGGTACGAATGTAGCCATTTATATCAATATTTAATGTTCCGTCTCTATCTAAAAATACAGCTTTGATTGGAGGGTTAGTCATACCTTTTCTCTCCTTTCGTTTCAAGTTTAAGGTCAGTTGGGAAGTTAACATTGAAGAAGATGAGACGATAATCCCAATACTCGTTAGAACGAGTATATTTCAGGGTTAGTCTCCAACAATGGAGGTCTCTTGTAAGGAAGATAGACTGAGAAACCATTCGTTCATCTTCAAGATTGTAGTAATTATTGTAGGCGATATTCCATTTATTAGTAAGATTGAAACTGGTGTCAAACCTTAGATTGTTCGTGCGTGGATCAAAGAACTTCTTTGAAGCATTCATATCATGGCTAAAAATAACCTTCCAAGATTCTGTTGAAGTCAATTCTTCCAGTGCTTCAATCGTCATAGGTATCTCATCATCCGGTAGCTCTATTTGATTGGAAGCT
>JAVCCX010000391.1 GCA_030765245.1 Candidatus Zophobacter franzmannii
ATCAGCTGGGATAGTAGGTAATGTTCCATTAAATACTTCTGTTAAGTTAGCAAGTGGAACCCAGCTTGATGAAGTTGCAAAAGCAACATCTGCTGTATGCCCCATATAGATAACCCAATCTTGTGAGGTAGCTAAGGTTCCGTTTTGATTATAATGATACCAAATCTTCTCGATTCTTTGATTTGTTCGGTCAATCTCTGACTGGAGATAGATACATTGTGAATAGCTGTACCCATAATATGGTTCAATTGGAAGTGCTACATTAGTTAAAGTTCCTGTACCAATCGCTGTAATATTAGCACCTAAGATGGTTGTAAAACTGAACAGATCACTTGTTGTTCTCAAAGAAGCAGTGTTCTTGGAAACAACATTCCAATAATATACTGTATTTTCAGTAAGTGTCCCTGGATTATAACCACCAATGCTGGCAACACCGTCAGTAACAACTTGTGCTACAGGAGGGTCAACTGTATCAAAGAAGAGGTCATAAGTCTCTGCATTAACTGCAAAGTCCCAGCTTAATTGAATATCTAACGCTTGGTTTGCAGAACCATCAAGAGGGACTTCATTGCTAACATTCAACGGAGCCATATCAATTGTACTGAAATTGTAAACAGGATTAGATATTTCAAGACGAGTTATCGCATTTCTGGAAACTACCCTCCAATAGTATACAGTGTATTCAGTAAGCATTCCTGGATCATAAGATCCTGTTGCTCCTGCAACGGCATCATTAACTACCATTGTAACCGGAGGATTCACTATATCAAAATACAGGTCATAAGTCTCTGTATTAGTACCGAATGTCCAGCCAATAGAAGTTGTTAATGATAAATCATTAGAACCATTTGCAGGTAAAACATCATCTATTAATCCTGGAGCAGTTGCATCTACAAGACTACCAGACTGGTCTGCAGATACATTCATTACATATGCACCGACATTACTACTATATCCTTCAACACAGATATAATAATCTGTAGAAGCTGAGAAAGTAAGTCCACTTAGCATTGAAGCAGTTCCGGAACCTCCATCATCATCAGCCCATAATTGATTTTGAGAGCTATCATAAACTCTTAAGTATGTGTCAAATGATGAGCCTGTCAAATCAATAGTAACATTCGTTAAATCAAATATTGAATTAACATGATAAAATGCATCAGCACTTGAATTTGCAATAGTATTTGTTAAAGTAGATGTATCTCCTGTGTCATTATAGGGTAATGCTGTAATCTGAACTGCTGTAGCGAAATTATCTCCGCCGATTGCATAAACCTGTAATGTTAAGAATAAAATTAATAAAAATAGAACTAATTTCTTCATCGTAATACCCCTCTATTGTTTCTTTCCTTGTTAATCGGATTTACTACTCTCAAAATGAAGACCTTCCCACCGTATGAATTTACATATTGTATTTGTGGTGTCAAGTTGCTTTTATTTCACTTGAAACAATATTTACCCTGCGAATATAGATGTTACTATTCCCTTTTTTATTGACAGGCATGAGCTTAAGTGAGTTATTAACTTCCATTAAATTCTTTCTAACCCCCCATATTTACTTTAATCCCAACCATTTACGCATAAGTTTGCTGAATTTGCTCAATATATTAGCTACTGATATGAATAAAGGGTCACTTACTAGTTAAGAATAGGCATAGCGTCTGTAGGGGAGATAACACAATAGAATTTCGTATTTAATCACTTTTAGGGCTCTATCTCAATACTTAAATTACTCTTGGTAGAAAGTTATACACAAATTGTGTATAACTTAGTGGTTTCAATAAGGGTCTATTAAGTGTCTATTAAGGGTCGACTAAGAGTCAATTAGGTATTTTGATAGAGAATAGATAGTGAAATTGAACTTAATGTATAAAAATTGAGGGAGAATTAGAGAAATACTGGTTTGAAATGTTAGTTAAAATTCCCACTTCAGGTATTGATTTTTACCAACCTTGATACTGTAAGTTCTGAGGAATGTAACAACTTCTATTGCTGAATGTTCTGGATTGAGAATATAATGATCTGTCTGAGTTATACTCTCAGCTAAAGAATCTTCCTCTAAACTAGGGTCTATTAGGATTATAGTGCCTACATGGATATGAGATAGATGTTCCTCTGTTAGTTTTGAGGTTATGACCTTCTCAAAACCATCACCTTTGATGTTTGTAAGAGAATCTATCAAGGTCGAATAAAATGGTGAGTCAAAATTTGGAGCGAAAACCTTAATCTCGTATTCCTCTGAGATTGGATCAATAATCCGAGCTTGAAGGGAATGAGTGTAATGAATTATCTTATTTACACCTGAATATAGGAAATAGAGAGCTACCGCAATTGATGCGTATCGAGCAATAACCTTCATTATCTTCAAATGGGAGAGAAAACCCGTAAAAGCTAAAGGTAATAGGAACAGGGATGTTCCAAAGAAGAATCCAAGGAATAGCATTACTCCACTGATAGGTCCGGCTAAATCTACTGCCTTTGAAAGTGCAATTAAAAACGAAGGACAGAAGTTTATACCTGTGAATACTCCTAGGAGAAATGCACTCTTAGTTACATTTACAAACTTTGGGATATGACAGCTCTTATCCTTGCGTGTCAAACGGAAGAATGAAAGTAGCATGAAAACTGTCAGTAAAATATAGGCAATTCCCGTGAAGAGTGTTCTGTCAATTGCTGCTATGTTACCACCGAGCCAACCAGCCATTGCCCCGAATGCAAGATAAGAGAAAAAGCGTCCTGCAGAAATCTCGAAAACCTTATAGAGGTTCTTGCCAATACTGCGTTTCTCAGAGACGATAAAGGGTAGATAGATTGGGGTACAACTAACAAGGCATACTGTGCCTGTTGTAAGTCCGAGTATGAAACCTTCTGCCAGAGTTTTAAACACTAGAAGAAGATCCTTGCCCCAAAGGTGAAGAGATTATAGTCATTCAGTGCTGTAATATCGCTTCTAACTGTCGTATATGTGTTCTCGACATAGATTCTATTGTATTTGCCTATGGAATACTCTAAACCTGCAACAATATTGTTGTAATACTCAGGTGAGAAGGCATCAGCAAGTTTCACTGCGAGGCTGGAGATAATCGGGTAAGAGGCCTCAATATAATATCTATCACTCTTGTTCTCAGGATTATACTTTACCCCGATACCTGCATAAGCACGTTCATCAAACATACGGAGTTGATATCTAAATTGAGTTCTAATTACATTAGCTACACGATAGAACTCTTTGTTGCCCTTATCGAAAACACCCCTGTTTATATAGGAGACAAACCCGTTTAGATTTGGAGTTAGACTAAAGATATAACGCATATCGGTTAAGAAATAGTTGGTCATATACTCTGGGATAGTGTCACCGTCGCGTCTGAGGTATTGACTTTGGATCCGAACGGCATGATTGAGATTAAAACGATGTTTCCAGGCAACTCCACCCCCGAAGGAGAGTTCATCAAAATACGCTTCAGGGTCATTGTCTGCATAGTTCGGAGGTAGCTCTTCATTAGTAATGTCAGCCATATCATCCTTGTAATACAAGGTGCCGAAAACTGATAGTCCGGGAATAATCTTATAACTGAGCATAAGATCAGTGAATAGGTCATTCTCCTGCTCATTATCATCAGTTTCAAGATAGTCATAATAGAGGTTACGATAGCGGACAGAGCCTTCTAAATCGAAGTTCCAGATCGCCTGCTTTGCCAGGAAAGTAAGATTATTCTTGGCGACAGGTTTCACGGTTGGGTAAAATAACCCATCAAGTTGGAAAACATTGGTGTATTCATCAGCATATAGAGTGTTA
>JAVCCX010000011.1 GCA_030765245.1 Candidatus Zophobacter franzmannii
CTCCGCGTCCTTATGACAATCGTGGTGGTCAAGGTGCTCCGCGTCCTTATGACAATCGTGGTGGTCAAGGTGGACAGCGTCCTTATGACAATCGTGGTGGTCAGGGTGGACAACGCCCTACTGACAACCGTGGAGGGGGATTTGGTACTAAACCAAAAGATCCTAAGGAGCTTGAAGCAGCTAAATTAGGCGCTAAAAGATTTGATAAGAAGAAAAAAGCTGATGAGTATGGTGATAAGAACCGTCACATCCAAGCTAAGAAGAATGGGATGAAAAGTGGGAAGCAGAAATATTCAGCTCTCGAGTTGGATGAGGCTGCAACTGCAAGAGCTATTAAGTCAACGATGCAGAAGAAGAAAAAGAAGAAGTACGATAAGAAAGTACAATCTACTGCTCATCTTGAAGAGAAAGCAATTGTAGTTAACGAGTTCACCTCAGTAAATGAATTAGCTAAATTAATGGATATAAATCCATCAGAGATTATTACTAAATTCTTCATGATGGGACAGATGGTTACTATCAATCAAAGGCTTGATAAAGATTCATTGGAAATGATTTGCGATGAGTTTGAATTTAGCTTTGAATTTGAAGATGAATACGGAACTGAGATACTATCTCCAGAAGATGAAGCTTATGATGATGCAGTCGAACTTTCAAGAGCTCCGATTGTAACTATCATGGGTCATGTTGACCATGGTAAGACTTCGATTCTGGATTATATAAGAGACGCCAAAGTTGTTGCCGGAGAGGCTGGTGGTATCACTCAGCACATAGGTGCTTACCAAATAGTACACAACGGTACAAAGATATCTTTCCTTGATACACCTGGTCATGCTGCATTTACTGCAATGCGTGCCAGAGGTGCTCATTTGACTGATATTGCCGTTATTGTTGTTGCTGCTAATGATGGAGTAATGCCACAAACAAAAGAAGCCATAGACCATGCAAAAGCTGCAAATGTTGATATGGTTATTGCCATCAACAAGGTTGACCTTCCAGAAGCCAATGTGGATAGAACCATTGCCGGTTTGTTAGAGCAAGGCGTTTACTTAGACAATTATGGTGGAGAAGTGCCATGGTGTAAATGTTCTGCAAAAACAGGAGAAGGAATTGATGATTTGATTGAATTATTGATCCTTAGTGCCGAACTGCAAGAACTTACTGCGAAACAGGATGTCCCTGCTCATGGTGCTGTGATTGAAGCTAGAATGGATAGTAGAATGGGTACTATCGTTACTATTATAAATCAGGAAGGTATCCTTAGAAAAGGTGATGTAATTGTCTGTGGTGCGACTCATGGTAAATTGAAGAAAATTGAAAATGAGCGTGGTGTTGAGATTACAGAGCTGTATCCTTCTGATGTTGCCAGAGTCTATGGTATCAGTGATGTTCCAAAGGCCGGTGATGTTTACAATAGAGTCGATAATGATAAATTAGCTCGTTCTATTAGTACTGAAAGACTCCAGATTCGTCAAGAAAGGGAGAAATTCACTACAACTACTAGCTTGAACAACTTATTTGAGAAGATTAAGCAGAATGAAATACAGGACTTACCAATAATCGTTAAGGGTGATACAGATGGATCTGTAGAAGCTTTATGTGATTCCTTCATGAAGTTATCCAATGAAGAAGTTAAAGTGAGCATTATCCGTAAAGGTGTCGGTGGCATTACTGAAGCCGATGTGACGCTTGCTTCTGCTTCAGATGCAATTATTATTGGTTTCCATGTAAGAGCTAACCCTCAGGCTAGAAAACTAGCTGAAGATGATAAAATAGAGATTAAATTGTATCAGATCATTTATGATGCAATCAAGGATATTAGACTCGCCCTCGAAGGTATGCTTGCCCCTGAATTTGAGGAGAGAGTTACCGGAATAGCTGTCGTTAAGCAGATATTTAAAGTTAAGAAACTTGGAAATATCGCAGGTTGTTTTGTTCAAAAGGGCAAAATCCTTAAGAGTGCTCATGCAATCAGATTGTATAGAGCAGATGTACTCGTGCATGAAGGTAAACTGAAGAATCTGAAGCATTTTGCAAACGATGTGACAGAAGTGAAAGCAGGAACTGATTGCGGTATCTCGTTTGTAGGATACAATGACATTAAAGAAGGCGATATCCTTGAAACCTTCGTCCTTGATGAAGTAATCAGGAAGTTGGAAGATGTCAAACTATAGAATCCCAATGCTGGAGAAGGAACTATACAAACTTATATGCAAGACTTTACTTTATAAGGTAAGAGATAGTGCCTTCTCGGAAGTTAATATAACCCATGTAAAGCTGACTAAAGATTTGCGTTACTTGAAGGTTTATTACTACCATGATGACAGCGTTAAGATAAAAAAGATGGAAGAGAAACTTAGAAAAGTTTCTGGCTTCCTTAAAAAACAAATCGCAGGAGCAGGTATTATGAGAGTAATCCCAGATTTGCATTACCATTTTGATGAAACCGAGGCAAAGGCTGATCATATTGAAAAACTACTGGCAACAGTTAGAGAAGATAGTTATGATGATCGTAAAAGCGACTTTAGCCTTGATGAGTTTCTTCTTGAAGTTGAGTATGTTCCAGAAGACTA
>JAVCCX010000131.1 GCA_030765245.1 Candidatus Zophobacter franzmannii
ATCCGGTATCAATTGCAACAACTATCTTATATTGGATTCCATTAGAAAGGTCGTCTGTCCAATAGTTACTGATACGATTGAGAACATTTGCGATTGGCTCACTTAATGCCTCTTCGATTGAAACCATGATGTCGCCTTTACGCTCTCTTGAGTAACCTGTTTCTGTACCAAGAAGACGTCCGGTAGTTGTTTCATAAGCACGAACCTGTACAGCAAATTTTTGAGCACCATAACCAGCTTCTTCAACTGAGCCACTATATGTGATATAAACATCACTACCAATAGATAAGGCTAACTGATATGCATAATCTTCTTCCTGTCCACCAAGGTCCATCTGTGCTTCATTAAGAGAGTTAATCTGGTCCATCTGTTCAGGTACTGACACTTCATACTGACGAGCAGTAAGATAACTTTCGATAACTGAAGCTGAATGTTTTACAGTAGGATCATTTCTTAACAACTCTATAGGATTCTGTCCCTTTTTTGTAGCAGGAAGAACCATGATTATAGGGTTGCCAATTGAATCAGCAAGAGCACTACTACCCATAACAACACCCTTAGCTTCAAGGTCTTGCTTAAGGAGTTCAACATTCACTTTGTATCCCTTGGTAACTTTACGGCCTTTACCACTGTCAATTGAAACACTTTTAATCATCTTAGGTGATTCCCAAGAGATGTACTTTGTCACATTGTCATTTGATAAGAAGTCTTCAACAACTCCATTAAATTTCTGTCTTTCGTCAGCATTTGAGAGGAGTGGATCAGTTCCACCGCTCAAAACAAAATATACAGCAGATTTCTTGGCATCGATAAGTGCTCTGGTAACACCATTCTTCTGAACATCTTTCTCTGCTTTTCTCTTCTTTGACTCATTTGATCTGTAGATACCACTTGCTTGGACCATAACCTCTGTTGAAGAGATCTGCTCTACTAAAGTTGCTTCTTTACAGGTCGGGATTCCCGCCCATAAGCTTACTGATAATAGGGCTGCTAATAAAACAGCTAATACCACTTTTTTCATATATACCTCCATTTTAATTTACAGGGTTCATATTTCATCTCTTGTAACTATGAATATTAGATTTTGTCAAGCTTTCTATATCTTACCCAATTCTTGCGGTTACTTATGATATTGCAAACTAAATAGTAAACTAAACCCTCTTATTCCTGAATTTTCTTCACTTATTTGATATGGATTTATCTCGAATCAACAATAAATAGTATCTATTTGTGGGTCAAAATTCCAGAAACATCCGAATTGCTCCCTAGATCCATTATGAATCATCACTTATCTCTACTTTCTACATACAACCAGCTTGGGTCTATCCTGCTGGGCTCTGGCGAGTACTTTGGAAAAGGCGTATGAGGGACGGAAGAGAATCGTAACTAATCCGTAACTTCTTCAGTTGTTGATTCTAGAGAAAGATGTGGTACTATAATAGAGAATTCCTACTGAATCACCGATTCTTGCAATCAGCTTAGAAATGAGTATATTTTATACAAACAAGAGCTATATATACCATATATAAATAAAAAGCTTGAAAAAATAATGCTATCATAAATTATGATTTCTGTATAATTGGTGAATTTATTGCATAAATACTTAATAGTTGTAAAATGATGTAAAATGAAAATAAATCTACGGAGGAAATGATGCGCAACAAGCTTGTAGTTATCATGTCTTTAATGCTTCTTCTGAGTGTTGGGCTTTTTGCCCAGGCAAAACCGGAAGTGAACTTTGAATTCCAGAAGGCAGACGGTTCAGGAACGCTTTTAATGAAATTCAGTGTCCCTGACGGATACTATCAATCCTATGACATTGGTGACGAGATGCCGATGTTCTACCTTGACGCAACTGGCGATGGACTCGCTTTTGAACCAACAATCTATCCTAATCCTGATAATATTAAGCAGGGTGATCATGCGAAATACAAGCATGAGATAGTGCTAACTCAGAAGTGCACCTTTGATAAGGCTAAAGCTGATGGCTCCATAAACATTGCCTATGGTTATCAGCTTTGTGAAGACGGCGCTGCATGTGAAATGCCCGTAGATGTTGAATTGGCATTATCATTTATGACAGGAAAAAGCGTAGAAGCTGATGCTCCTGTTGCCACGATTACTGAAGGTGGAGAAGAGATCAATGACCAGGATGTGATTGATGCTTTCACCAAACTTAAGAAAAAATATAAAGCACAGGGAAGAAAGACAGGTTTTGTTAATGCTGAAAAGTTTACTGCCTTTTTGAACAACCCAAGCGCTGACTCCGAAGGTGGAGAAGAAGGAGCATCTAAAGGTGGACTTGAAGGAAAAAACATCTGGTTTATTCTCATCTCTATCCTTGTTGGTGGACTCTTGATGAACCTTACTCCTTGCGTATTACCAATGATTCCAATCACTGTTGCTGTTATCGGAGCAGGTTCTCAGGGACAGTCAAAAGGTAAGGGAATACTCCTCGGTTCAAGTTACGGACTCGGAATGGCAATTGCCTATGGTGCTCTCGGACTTATCGCTGCCTTAACAGGTTCAGCCTTTGGACAGTTGAATTCTTCCTGGATATTCAATGCAGTTATCGCTATTATCTTTGTCCTTCTTGCTCTTGCTATGTTCGATGTATTTGCTATCGACCTTTCAAGATTCCAGAATCCAAATAAACGCGCTCAACAACGCGGTAAAATAGCCGGTGTATTTGTAATGGGTATCTTCGCAGCTCTCTTAG
>JAVCCX010000278.1 GCA_030765245.1 Candidatus Zophobacter franzmannii
ATCCTTTTGCATTGGCATAGACAATGCATTCCAAAACCAGCCCGAATGTGCTGAATGTGAGTACCATAGGTCTAATGACCTATGGTATGTAACCTCTTTGGACTGCAACCCTATATGGGTTGAACTTGTCCTTGGCTTCCCCACGAAGAACTATCCCCGCCTCACCCTTCACTGCGGCTTAGGTTTAAGTTCATTTTCCCCTCCCGTAATTGTTAATTTACCGGACAGTTTCTTCATCATTCTACTCATTCTTGATTTTATTGTTCCTAATGGTTGTTTCTGAATCTCAGCAATCTCGCTAAGTTTCAGTTCCTCTCCGAAACGGAGGTAAAACAGCTCTCTGTCGTTCTCATTGAACATGCTCAGAATATCTTTTAGGTTAGTTCTACTATTAGATGCCCACATGTCGTGATTATGAGTCTCATCGGTCATCGGTTTATATTTTTCAGCTAACTTAGCTTGATTTCCGTTTCGCCTATATTCGTTTTTAATCAGATTACGGGCAATAGTAAATGACCATACCCTGAAACTGCGAGTATGGTCAAAGGTTGAAGCAAATATTACGCCGTGGCAGGCGGAAAGCACGGAAGAAGAAAGACATTTGATGCATATGAAATGCACTAGTGTGTTTTAGGAAGTGATGCTTTAGCTTCACCTCTTCACCAGTCAATCCTATCCTTTTACCTTTCAAATGGTCCTTAGACCTTTGAAATGGTGAAAAATTGCAAGATAAATCCTCATCTGCTCTCTTTTCTTACAGCCCGATATGGGCTGAATAATTAATCTCCCCCGCAACTGGGGACAGTTGCGTTACGTAAAACAACTCTCCTGAGTTGTTGTGATCCTCGACTCCAAGCGAATGCAAAATTAAATTGACAGAATTAGGTTCAACACCTTTGTGAACTCGAAATGTATAAGGAGTTCAATAAACAATGAAAGTTGATAACACTCATACTCAGGAAAAAGTGCTGAAAACAGCCAAGACAATGATGCTGGAATACGGATTGAAGGGCGTCAATATGGATAAATTGGCAAAAGAAAGCGGAGTAGCAAAAGCAACACTATATAAGATTATCGGTTCTAAAGAGGATTTGATAACTAAGATTGCCGTAGATTTCTTTGCGGAGACATTCGGGCATATCTTTGAAACAATTTTGAACATTGAGAACTATGATAATTATTCAAAGGCAGATATCGAAGAGATTGCCTCCCTCGCAGTAGGGAAGATGCGCGTTATTCATCGGCAGGTTTTCCTTGAATACCCCCTCATAGAGCAGCAGGTTGCTATTTATATGGCAAACTATAACAAGAAGATTGATGATAAATTCAGAACACTTCAGCAGAGTGGTCAGGTGACAACTGAGATATCACCCGGGAATATCTTCAGGTTCTTTAAGATGTTATTTATGCAGATGGTCATTAGTTCCCAGTCGGATATGGAAGTTAAAAGTCAGCTTGTTGAGATGTATTATGTCTTCTTCCGTGGATTGAAGGCTTAATATTTTTTGATTAGAAATAAATTATAAATACGATTAGAGTTAATAAAAGGTTTTAGGAGTGATGATGAAGATTAGAAATGTAACATGTGGAGTAATGCTATTAATGCTACTCGTTGTGGGATGTAGCAAGGAAGTTATAGAAAAGCAGATTATCAGACCTGTGAAAACAATCACAGTCGCAGCAACATCCGCTGAAGTGGTTTACAACTTCCCGGGAGTGATCAAAGCGAACAAAGACTCTAAGCTCGCATTCAGAGTATCTGGAACAATTGAAAGCTTGAACTTCCAGGAAGGCGAGTTTGTTGAGAAGGACCAGGTCATTGCAAAGATCGATGACCGTGACTACCTACTCCAAGTTAGTGCTACTAAGGCAAAGTATGATGAAGTAAATGCCGAAGTTGCCCGAGTTGTTGAACTATACAAGCGTAATAGCGTCTCCCAGTCTGATTATGACAAGGCTGTTGCGGGTAAAGCAATGGCAGAAGCGAAATATCAGTCAGCTCTTAATCAATTGGAAGATACCTCACTTTTAGCTCCCTTCTCAGGTTATATCCAGAATATCTACTTTGATGTGCATGAGACAATTAATAAGGGGTTCCCGGCTGTATCGATGGTCGATATCTCTGATTTAAAGGTTGAGACCGAGATTCCATCCAAGACATATCTGAAAGCAGATAACTTCAAATCTTTTAGATGCCACCCTGAGGAGATTCCTGAATTAGTGATGCCTCTCAGAATGCAATCAATCCGTAGAAAGGCAAACATGAACGAGCTCTACAAAGCTATCTTTACCTTGAAGAATAGTCCTGGTACAAGATTAGCTCCCGGAATGATTGTGGAGGTGGATATAACTATCGGAAGTAGCAATGAAAGTACCATTGCTGTGGCTGTCGGTGCCGTATTCTATGATTCCGAAAAGACTTATGTCTGGATTTTAAGCAACGAGAAAAGAGTTTCGAGACAGGAAGTCGTTGTGGGAAATATATCGGCACAAGGTCTTATAGAAGTTATTTCAGGATTAACAGAGGGTGATGTTGTGGTTACCGCCGGTGTTCACACCCTTGAAGAAAACCAGGAAGTAAAGGTGATTAACAAGACCTCCAGTGATAATGTCGGAGATCTTCTATGAAACTAACCGAGTTAGCATTTAAGAATAAAGCACTTCTCTACTTTCTTC
>JAVCCX010000173.1 GCA_030765245.1 Candidatus Zophobacter franzmannii
GAAATCCGGCGACCACTCGATCCGATTCAGGGGCATGCTGGACACGCCAAATGATGCTATAAATCAGGCTCTGGAGATTATTGCCAAAAGTATCCCCGAAGCATAAGTAATAATCCCTTATGTGGGTATGATTGAATATTCCCGGGCAGACCAGTTTCTATCAAGTGGACTGCCCAGATTTAGAAGTAAAACTAATTAACTGGAGGAATTTATGTCAAAGCGTAAAGTGATCATCATTGGAGCAGCGGGCAGGGATTTTCATAACTTCAATACCTATTTTCGGGATAATGATGCTTATGAAGTCGTAGCTTTTACTGCAGCCCAAATTCCAGATATAGACGGGCGAAAGTATCCTGCTGAGTTAGCTGGAAAGCTCTACCCGGCTGGTATCCCTATCTATGCTGAAGAAGACCTGCCAAAATTGATCAAAGATCTGAAAGTTGATGATTGTGTTTTCGCATACAGCGATGTGACTTACCAGCACGTGATGGCAATGAGCGCAATTGTGAACACGGCAGGAGCCTCCTTTACCCTGATTGGACCCAAAGATACTCAGGTAAAAAGCACCAAACCCTTAATATCGATCGGAGCTGTTCGCACCGGGTGTGGTAAAAGTCAGACCTCCCGCCGAGTGATCGAATTGTTAATGGCTCAGGGATTGAAGGTTGTTGCCATTCGGCACCCCATGCCTTATGGGGATTTGGCTGCCCAGAAGGTCCAGCGTTTCGCTACGCTGGATGACTTAGTCAAACACAAATGCACCATCGAAGAGATGGAAGAATACGAACCACATATTGCAATGGGAAGTATAATCTATGCTGGTGTTGACTATGAAGCAATCGTTCGCGAAGCTGAGAAAGAAGCAGATGTAATCTTATGGGATGGTGGTAACAACGATACACCTTTCTATACTTCAGATAAAGAAATTAACATCGTTGTTGTTGAGCCACATAGACCTGGTCATGAAATCGCCTACTATCCTGGTGAAACTAATGTAAGACTTGCTGACATCATTGTTATAAACAAGATTGACTCAGCTGACTTAATAGACATCCAGGAAGTTCGTGACAACTGTCGTGAAATCAACCCTACTGCTAAAATCGTTGAAGCTGCTTCTCCTCTTACAGTTGAAGATCCTGATATGATTCTTGGTAAAAGAGTTCTTGTTGTTGAAGATGGTCCAACCCTTACCCATGGTGAAATGACCTATGGTGCCGGTGTTGTTGCTGCTGAGAAATGCGGTGCTGCTGACCTCGTTGACCCAAGACCTTGGGCTGTTGGTGAAATCAAAGATACATTTGAAAAATATCCTGATATCGGTATCTTGTTACCTGCTATGGGATATGGCGACAAACAGATTGCAGACCTTGAGAAAACAATCAACGATACTGAATGTGATGCAGTTGTAATTGCAACTCCTATCGACCTTAGAAGAATCGTTAACATTAAAACACCATCAACTAGAGTAAGCTACGACTTGCAAGAGATTGGCAAACCAACCCTTGCAGACCTTCTTAATGAAAGAGGCTTCTAAACTCTATTTGAAGTAATATATTAGCTAAAAGTAGGAGATTTAAAAATCTCCTACTTTGCTTTTTGTAGAATAAAAATCAGGAGAATGATAATGAATAAGAAGATAGTACTGGCTCTTGGCGGAAACGCTATAATTCAAGCCGGACAAAAAGGCACAATATCGGAACAGTTTGCTAATACTCGTGACAGTTTAAACGGAGTAGCAGAACTAATTAAAGCAGGCTACCAGGTAGCTATCAGTCATGGAAATGGACCACAAGTTGGTAATCTTTTAATCCAACAAAATGCCGGTATTGAATCCGGTGTCGCCCCTCTTCCATTAGGCGTTCTTAACGCTGCTACCGAGGGTACAATGGGTTATATGATTGACCAGAGCTTACAAAATATCCTTAAGAAAGCCGGTGTTGAGCAAGACATCGCTGTAATCCTAACTCAAGTTATTGTTGATAAAAACGACCCGAGTATGAAAAGCCCTTCTAAGCCGGTTGGACCTTTCTACACTGAAGAGTTAGCAAAGAAAATGCAAGCAGAATTCGGTTGGACTATGGTTGATGATGCTGGCCGTGGATGGAGACAGGTAGTTCCATCACCTAAGCCAATAGATATCATTCCTGCAAAATCAATTAAAACCCTCATGGAAAACGGAACTATTGTCATCTCATGTGGTGGTGGTGGTATCCCCGTTTATGTTAAAGATAATGGCACTTTAGAAGGTGTTGATGCTGTAATCGATAAAGACTATGCATCCGCTCTACTTGCAAATCAGATTGAAGCTGATACACTTATTATTTTAACAGGAGTAGAGAAAGTTGCTATCAATTGGGGAAAACCTGAGATGAAAGAACTTTCTACTTTAAACGCAGCAGAAGCTAAGCAGTATCATGCTGAAGGTCACTTCCCTAAAGGAAGCGTGGGACCAAAGATACTCGCTGCTATCAGCTATCTTGAAAACGGTGGGAAAAGAGTGATTATCACATCTCATGAATATCTTACTGATGCATTAGAAGGTAAAACCGGAACAATAATTACGCTTTAATAGCTATAAATAGTATTGAAAAGGGGCTTATGCCCCTTTTTTTATTTAATCAGTTTCTCAATATCTCTAATGAAATTGGGATACGACTTTGCAATTGATTCTGTCTCAGATACAGAGACCTGCGGAAACAGCAAACTTATCATATAATAAATCATTGCATAACGATGATCATTCTGCGTGTCTAAAACAACAGATTCAGGCGCCTTGATCAAAGGTAATACTGCTAATTTACCATCCTCATAACTAACTGAAGCGCCCAGCCTTTTGAAATTAACAATCAGATTTTCAACTCTATTAGATTCCTTGTATTTCAGATGTTCAAGCCCATTAAATATTGATATAGATTTAGCAAAAAGAGCTATGAATGCAAGGACTGGTAACAAATCAGGTGTATCTCTCAAGTTAATCAGGGTCCCTTTGAATTCAGAAAGCTTTGTAGTCAACTCCCGACCTGATAACTTTATGTCTGCCCTTGCATAGATCAATATTGGAATGATTAAAAAGTCCGGTTGAGATGAGAATGTCCCTATAAATGGGATTCTTACCCCATCTTCTGAGAACAACCCCATGCACAAAGGGTAAACTATAGATGAGAAATCCGGTTCACAGATATACCTACCCGGATTATGGTACTTACTTCCCACTTTGGCAGTATAGGTCTGGTCTTCAAAATGTACATCAATTCCAAAGTTTAGCATCATCTTTATCGTTAAATCAAGATACGCTTTTGATACCCCTTGGGTAGTTAATTCGATTTGTAAGCCATTAGGAAATAACGGTGCACACAACAAAAGGGCACTGATATACTGGCTACTGACATCTCCCTGAAGCTTTATCGATGACTTCTGGGGGAAAACTCCTGTCACTCTGTATCGATTGCCAGTTATTTCAATTTCAGCCCCTAAATCCTCTAATACATCGATTAGGATTTTGTGAGGTCGTGTTGAAAGATTGTCACCAACCTCTATAGTTGTAACTACATTAGGTTGCAAGGCTGCATAAGTAAGTAAGAACCGAAAGGAAGTCGCGGATTCTCTAATAGTAATTGAGTTACTCAGCTTACTTGGTTTAAGCCTGATGGTATTTTCTAGGCAATTATGACCTAAAGCTTTTGCCATTCCGGAGACATCTTCAGCTTGGGACCAATTCTCTACGATTAGATCATCATTAAAGAACAATGATATAAGCAGTATTCGTTGAAGAATAGACTTGGAACCTTCGACTTCTACATCCCCTGATAAGTGTAAAGTGGGTTTAATGAATTCATTCATAGTGGTAACATTAAAACTTAATTGCTCCTTGACAAGGAATAATTATATTCATAATCTACGACATCAATTTATACGAGGTAATCAGATGTCAAAACATCGTCCTTATTGGCAACAGTACTTTATGAAAATGGCTTATTTGTGTGCAGAACGCTCTACTTGTACGAGGAGAGCTGTCGGTGCAGTCATTGTAAGAAACAATCAAATCCTCTCTACCGGTTATAATGGTGCTCCAAAAGGAGTAAGGCATTGCTCAATAACAGGCTGTCTAAGAGAGCAGATGAATATTCCTTCAGGGCAACGACACGAGATGTGTCGCGGAGTCCATGCTGAACAGAATGCTATTATCCAAGCAGCTGTAAACGGTTCATCAATAAAGGGTGGTGAGTTATATTGTACGAACCAACCTTGCAGTATCTGTGCTAAAATTATCATCAATTCTGAAATCAAGAAGGTCTATATAGCTGAACCTTATAATGATAAATTAGCAGAAGAGATGATGCGTGAAGCCGGAGTGGAATTAATCAAAGTAGATGTTGAAACCGGGGAAATGACGGAATTGTTATAATTTTTCCGTACAGCAACTCCCCTGAGTTGCTGGCAATTCGCAGGATTGCTCATCCATTCTTAACAACACTATCTGTGACTTTGAATAGCTC
>JAVCCX010000116.1 GCA_030765245.1 Candidatus Zophobacter franzmannii
CTCAGCACTTGAAGCAGCAGTTTTAGCAAAACAAGAAGGTTTAGCTGATAGTATTCTTATCGGTGATAAAGCCGTAATACTTGATATCCTAAAGAAAGATTTCCCTAACTTTGTAGATTCATTTGAGATTGTAGATACAGGCTCTGACCTTAAGAAGGCATGTGAAGAGACAGTTCGTTATGCCAAAGAAGGTCTGGGCGATATAATCCTTAAAGGAAAAGCAGATACTGCCCTTTTACTCAAAGCTGCACTAGATAAAGTTACTGGCGTGAGAGCCAGTGATGTTATCAGTGATGTGCTCGCTTTTGAACATCCTGAAAGAATCATTTTCATGAGTGATGGAGGAATAAACTTATATCCAGAGCTTAAAGAGAAGATTGCAATTATCAATAATGCAGTTAAAGTCGCTCACTCTTTTGACTGTCCTAAACCTAAAGTTGCACTACTTGCAGCTGTAGAAAGCGTTAACCCCAAAATGCCTTGCACTATCGATGCATCTCTTCTTTCAAAGATGAATGATCGTGGTCAGATTAAAGGCTGTATTGTGGATGGACCTCTTGCCTTTGATAATGCTATTAATGAAGAAGCAGCAAGGATTAAGGGAATTAAATCAGAAGTTGCAGGACATGCAGATATCTTGATTGTTCCAAACATCGAAGCAGGTAACATTTTCGGTAAAACGCTTACATATTATTGTAATTACCGTGTTGCTCATGTTGTGATGGGTACAAAAGTACCAATTTTGATTGCCTCAAGAGCTGATACCGGTGAGACAAAGATGCTTTGTATTGCCATGGGCGTGTTGGCATCACAGTAAACTATTTTAACATCAATGGGGGAGTTATGCTTCCCCTCAGATTTTTTACAAGCATAGAAACTATCAAAGAATATAGATTCAACCACTAAAATGACCATATTCCGAAACAGTAATATTTCGAAGCAATCTTGCTCCAAACTCTTCTCTTCAGAGGGTTGCAACCCTCTTTTGTTCGAGTTTGAACAAAGCTTACTTCGATTTGTTTTTGAAAAAACAAACCAAAAACTGAGTCAGTTGACTATGCCAACAGCCTCCTTTTATTTTTTGGTAACAGATTAATGCAAATCAGGATTATCTGTCCCGGAAAGACAAAGGATAACTACCTCAATGTTGGTATTGAAGAGTATATCAAGAGAGTTAGTCCCTGGGTTAAGGTGACTTTTCTGCAAATCCCGGATGTAAAGCTCTCAAACTCTAATAATGTTGCCCAAGTTAAGAGTAAGGAAGCTGAGATTATCTTTAAACATCTCAATCCTAGCAATTATACAATCGCACTCGATGAGATTGGCGAATTATTATCCACGAAAAAGCTAACCAATATCTTTCTCAAGAATATGGGAGAGAAAAACATTGACTTTGTTATTGGTGGTGTATATGGTCTTGATAAGAGTGTTCGTGATAAAGTGCATCTTGTTCTGAGTTTTTCAAGGATGACCTTTACACACCAGATGATAAGACTCATCTTGACAGAACAGATATATCGTTGTTTTACGATTATGAATAATAAGAAATATCACTATTGAGGTAATTTAAGATGAATGCACCATTTAGTACTGAAGCAATTAGTACTTTTATCCAGTCCTTAGGGATTATGGGAAAAGGAATGCTCGGTATCTTTGTTTTTATGGGTCTGTTTTACGGTATTATCAAACTATTAAACCGTTTTACTAAGAAGGATGGGAAAAAAGATTAAGAATGTCTTCTGAAAACAGAATCTCCCGACATTCACAATTCTTTAAAGTACTATTAGAGAAGATAGACAGCCGAATCGCCCTTTTCACCCTTGAAGGGGATCTGATTTATGCCAACAAGCTCTTTTATGAGATGCTTGGAATGGATACAAGTATAGAGATAAACTTCTCAAGCCCTACCTGGATACACCCCGAAGACAATCAATTATACAAAGAAAAACTCACTGAAGCTATCAGTGAGGGTGAGTCATTTTCCGAATACCGTTGCGTAACGAGCTCCGGTGATGTTATAACCATGTCTGCTCGTAATCTTCTTATGCGAGATTCTGGTTATAATTCCAGTATGGTTGTTAGTATCACTCACAATATCTCTGACTTTAAACAGCGAGAACATGAGTTCATAGACTCGAAGAAGTTTTTAGAGACCCTTATCGAGAGAATTCCCACAGGTGTTTTTGTAAAGGATGCTGAGACGCGTAAATACATTATTTGGAACAAGACTTGTGAAGAACTGTATAATATATCCAAAGAGAAAGTAATTGGGAGAACCGACGAAGAGCTTTTCAATAATTACATATCAGGAAAGTTTAGAGAGAAGGATGACCTTGTTATTAGTCAAAGACGCCAAGAGGAGTATGAGGAAGTAATCTACACTCCCACCGGTCATAGGTACAATTTAATCAAAGTAAAGATTCCCTTTATCTCGGATGATAATCGGGATTTGATAATAGGTATAATGAGGGATGTGACGCAAGATAGATCCCAAGAGAGAGAATTAAGACAGGCTCGAGAGAAAGCACTTGAGAGTGACAGACTCAAGACAGCATTCTTAGCAAACATGTCTCACGAAATAAGAACACCTCTAAATTCCATTCTTGGTTTTGCTGATTTGCTTGATGAATCGCAAACTACAGAGCTTGACAAGAAAACTTATCTATCAATTATTAGAAATAATGGAAAGAGATTATTGTCTCTGATAAATGATATAATCGATATTTCTAAAATTGAAAGTAAACAACTGGAACTACATTGGACTATGGTAAATATTAATAACACTATCCGCAACCTTTTAGCCTCATTTGAACTTCAAAAGAGCAAGCTGAACAAAGAACACTTAAGACTATTCAGTACGATGCCTTTGTCTGATGATAAGGCATATATCAACACAGACCAAATCCGCTTTGAACAGATATTTTCTAACTTGATAAGCAATGCCCTAAAATTTACTGACAGTGGCTTTGTTGAGTTCGGATATAAATTGGTTAAGAATGAGTTAGTGTTCTTTGTTACTGATTCAGGGCAGGGAATCCAACATGAGGACCTCGATGGTATTTTCACAAGGTTTATGACAACTTCCAAAGAGGAAACTTCAAGTAGTAGTGCCGGGCTTGGTCTAACAATTTGTAAGGAATTAGTTGAGTTGCTTAATGGTAAGATTTGGGCTGAATCCGCATTGGGTAAGGGTTCAACCTTCTATTTTACTCTCCCGTATGAACAAAACATCTCCACCAAGCACAGTAGCGAGATTGTAACAAATCTAATTCCAGATACTTCAGGAAGCTCTGATTGGAATGTTAAGAAGGTTTTAATAACCGAGGATAATGAAGATATCAGGTTCTACGTTAAGAATTTATTGAAACCCACAGGAATAAATATTGTCTTTGCAGAGAACGGACAGGAAGCTATCGATTATTGTACGGAGAATACAGATATTGACCTTGTCTTAATGGATATTGACCTTCCGAATGTGAATGGGAAAGAAGCTTTCACAAAGATACATGCGATGTGCCCAAGTTTGTCCATAATAGCTGAGACAGCCTACGCAATGGTTGGAGATGAAGAGAAACTCCTTAAACATGGATTTAACGCTTATTTAGCAAAACCATTTAATCGCCAACAGCTATTTGATGTTATGAGACGCTTCCTTTAAAACCCTTACAATAAACTTGTAGCTACAATACTGGTTCCAAGCGAGATTAAGTTTAAAAATCTGCTTGACAGTTTTAGCACTCCCCAATAACGATTGCCAAGTAATCTGAATTTGAAGCAGTAAATATAACTATTTGGAGGAAATTATGATTAGACCAGTTAATGATAGAGTTGCTGTTAAGAAAGTGGAATCACAGGAATCAATGGTAAAAGGGCTTTATGTCCCTGATTCAGCAAAGAGTGGAACAAATAAAGCTGAAATCGTTGCCTTAGGTACCGATGAAGATATGCTTAAAGTTTTGAATGTTGGTGATACCGTTGTTTATAGTCAATATGGTGGATTGCAGGAAGTGGAAGATGATGGAGTGAAGTATTACATCCTCAACTTCTCTGATGTACTATGTATAGTTGATTAGAACTAATCCAAACTTATTTAAGCCCGTGGAAACACGGGCTTTTATTCGTACTGCGAACCTCGCAAACTTGCACCGGTCTGAGACTATTGGCTTGTATAAGTTAGAGCAATTCTTCGAATTGCCAGCAACCCAGGAGAGTCGCAGTACGTAATGCAAGCGTCCACGCTTGCTTGCAGCTCTCAGAGCTGTCCAATTGTTAGTTTTATCCAATGGCTGAAGAGA
>JAVCCX010000402.1 GCA_030765245.1 Candidatus Zophobacter franzmannii
CCCTTTTGCGCTGGCAGTTTCCGTTTTCTTAGTGTATGAACTCACATCAATAAATAGCACTCCGGCTTCTATCTTCCAAACTTTCGGAGCAGATATTGATTTATCTTTTAAAATCAATTCGATATTGTTCTGGACCAGGTTCTTTAAACTCATTGTGAAAACCTCCTTCTGATGCTAAACAATGGGGTATAGGATTAACTTTCCTTTGTAAAGAAATTTCATCATTTTAATGCATTTAGTACTCTTTAATAAACCATTTTTGCACTACTTATCCACATCTACGCTCCACAATAATACCTAATTGACCCTTAGTCGACCCTTAATTGACACTTAATTGACCCTTAATGAAACCACTAAGTTATACACAATTTGTGTATAACTTTCTATAAAGTCTTTTTTAAGTATTGTAATAGAGCCATAATGGGGCATAAAAATAGCAGTTTTGTTTATCTAAAATTCAATTAGATGATTTGAGATTAGTGGTTGGTAAATGCTGATACAGAATTTTACTTGCCAAATAAACTAGGGAGTTCCTAAACTGTACTTTAATTTAATATGTGAGGTAGAAATGAAGAAAATTGTAACGATAATTATGCTTGTCTCTTTGGGGGTTTTATTCGCAGACGGACTATCAATTAACACCCCTGGTGGCTCTTTTTCCATGACTGTAAATGACAATAGTGTCTCAGCAAATGTGAAATCCCATTCTGTTACCGTAGAACAACTTATCAGCGACATCGCTGACGATATGGAAAACATAGAGTCGTTCCATAAAAAGTTGAATAGATTTGATCAGAAAAAATGCCAAGCTATCATGGATGGTTGCTACGACAAACTTGCAGTTATTCCATCTGAAGGCTCAGTAAATATCACAACTTCAGGGACATCCTCTGATGGGAATGTAAGTATAAATTTCTCGGTTAATGAAAACAGCGTTTCTGCTAATGTCTCCTCTAATACAGTGACAGTTGATTACCTTATTAGTGACATTGCAAATGAGCTTGAAAAAGTTGAAAAGTATCATATGAAGCTAAAGAAATTTGATCAAAGAAAATGCCAGGCCTTAATGGACGACATCTATTCTAAATTGGCAGTTCTTCCTACTGATGGTACTGTTACTCTAACTTCAACAAGTTCATCAAATGAAGTCTCAGATGCTAATGTTAATATTATCTTCAATGTGAGTGCAGATGAAGCTGTTGAGCCAAGACCAAAGCCGGTAAAACACGAACGCGTTCCAATGGGCTCAGTCGATTTCAATGATTGGAAAAGAAGAATTGAAGACGAAAGCTTTGCTGATGACCAGCTTCGTATAGTTAAAATGGGAGCAAGGAATGTATGGTTGAAGTGTAACCAGGTAGAAAGTGTATTGACTCTCTTCTCGTTTGCAAATGACCAGTTGGCTGCCCTCAGAGTTATGTGGCCACGCGTGGTTGACAAACAGAATAACTATAAGGTTCTCGATAGTTTTGATTTCTCAAGTGATAAATCATCAGCTGAATCAATAATGAACTAATCTAACAGGAACTTTATTACGGATTGGGCGGGCAGATATCAATTTCTGCCCCTTATCCGAAAGATTGAATTTCAAAGGATCTTAACAAGAAAAACATCAAGCATTGATCCTGTATAGAGAGTGCAAATGTGGGGAAACATGAAGAAATTATTATTACTTGCTTTTACGGTTTCATTGATTTTTGTGAATGTCCATGCTTTAGGAAAATTACAGGTAAAGTCAATTATAGAGCTTGCACCTACCCACACGAGTATGGTGGTTCGGGATGCGGATGGTAAATATGCTCCAGCCTTGATTGTTAAAACAGAGTTGAAGGGGCTTGGCTTCAAGAATATTGGAAGACCGACACCACACGCAGCTCAGTATGATGAAGGCTTACACCAATATAAATTCTACCTGAATGATAAGCAAAGGGTAATGCAAATTACCCATTCTGAGTATGAACCTCTTGAGGTAAGACTTTTAGCTGATTGGAATATTGAAGTAAAAGCCCAGCGAGTTTATGAAATGGTGCTGGAGAATCGACCGGAGAATGAAGTAATTCCTTTTAACATCATTACTAATCCTAATGATGCCACAAAGTTCATTGATGATAAGTCATTGGGGACAGGTGAGAGTTTTGAGTTAGAAGTCGGAGAACATAACTTGAGAGTAGAAAAAGAGGGGTATGAACCACATTCCGAGACAATAATCGTATCAAAAACAAAACCTTATATCAATATTACTCTTGCTGAAGCTGAACCTGTGATGATTACCATTAAAAGCACACCCACCGAAGCCGATATAAACCTTGATTCGTTAAAGAAAGGAAAGACCGACAAGGCAGTGTTTGTCTTCCCTGGAGAATACACGCTACGGTTATCGAAAGATAAATACGATATTTTGGAAAGAAAGATAACCGTTACAAAAACAGGTAGTAATCTCTTTGACTTTTCATTAACTAAGAATACTTCGATTCTGACTATTGATTCAACACCATCTAACTGCGAAGTGTATATCAATAATGAGAAAGTTACAGGAAACAAGCTTGAACTTCCTCCCGGAATGTATAGGATTGAAGTAAAGAAAGATGGGTATATAGAACAAAGCAAGACACTAACTCTTGAGAAAGGTAAAGATACAACCGAGAGTTTCAGCTTGGAACAGAAAGCAGGCAAACTGCAGTTCGAAGGTGAACCTCTATCCGCAAGAACAACCATGAAATCCGGCAGTTCTGTATATAAATCATGGTCAGGTTCAAAATACCTTTCGGATGTCCCGATTGGCAGTTATGAATTGACAACAGAACTTAACGGGTATCAAAAACAGACAAAGACCATCAGTATTAAGCAGAATGAGAC
>JAVCCX010000284.1 GCA_030765245.1 Candidatus Zophobacter franzmannii
AAGACCCCTGTCTCATATTGTAGCTAAATATTTTTGGAGGTTACAATGAAGAAGATTTTTTTAATCGCTACCCTGTTTGTTATTGCAATCCTACTTCAAGCTCAAACTTACCCTATCGTTGACACAGGACAAACAACTTTCTACAACAATACTAACGAAATTACAGATCCATCTAGTGGATCTGGCTTCTATGGTCAGGATGCAACCTATCAAGGCAATCAACCATCATACACTGATAATGGTGACGGTACGGTTACAGACAATGTAACAGGTCTGATGTGGCAAAAGAGTCCTGACATGGATGGTGATAGTGACATTGACTACAATGACAAGATGTCCTATAGTGAAGCGTTAGCCGGTGCTTCAACATTTGACCTCGCTGGTTATTCTGACTGGAGACTTCCAACCATCAAAGAGCAATATTCTCTCATTATCTTTAGTGGGATAGACCCAAGCGGATATGAAGGAACATCAACAGATGGGTTGGTACCATTTATTGATACAAATTTCTTTGACTTTGGTTATGGGGATACTAGTGCAAATGAGCGTATCATTGATGCTCAATATGCAACTTCAAACATATATGTCGGTACAACTATGATGGGCGATGAAACAATGTTTGGTGTCAATTTTGCTGATGGTAGAATCAAAGGATATCCTATAGGAGCAATGCCGGGGCAAACAGAGGATAAACAGTTCTTTGTTACTTATGTTAGAGGTAATAGTGTTTACGGAACAAACAGCTTTGTAGATAACAATAACGGAACAGTTACAGATAATTCTACCGGGCTTATGTGGATGCAGGATGATAATGGCTCAGGTCTTAACTGGTTGGATGCACTGACCTATGCTGAAGGCACGGATTTTGCTGGTTACTCCGATTGGAGACTTCCTAATGCGAAGGAATTGCAGAGCATTGTTGACTACACCCGTGCACCTTCCGTAACAATTTCGGCAGCTATTGATCCAATCTTCAACTGCTCACAGATTACCGATGAAGGTAATGAGACAAACTATCCCTTCTATTGGACAGGTACAACCCATGCTAATTGGACAGATACTGAAGGTTCCGCTGCAGCGTATGTCTGTTTTGGTGAAGCACTTGGATTTATGGAATCACCTCCAATGTCAGGTAATTATACTCTAATGGATGTACATGGCGCAGGTTCACAACGAAGTGATCCTAAAGATGGCGATCCTGCAGACTACCCTAACGGTAACGGTCCTCAGGGTGATGTTATCCGTATTTTTAACTATGTTCGTCTTGTTAGAGATGTAGATCCAAATGCTAATCAAGATGATGTGAATAATATTGAGAAGATTCAGTTGAATCAAAACTACCCTAATCCTTTCAACCCTGACACTACCATAGATTTCTATCTTACCGAAACTGTAGATGTTGAATTGAATATATACAATCTGCTAGGTCAGAAAGTGAAGAGCTTAGTTAATGAGATAAAACAGCCTGGGACACATACTATTGCCTGGAATGGGGTAGATGATAGTAACAGACAGGTATCGTCCGGTATTTACTTTGTGAAATTGCAGACAGCAGATTTAACTCTTTCTCGGAAAATGGTTTTAATGAAATAAGTGCTTTCCCAATGCAAAACCCCCAATGAACAGGAGCTGTAATGGCTCCTGTTTCCCTTTTTCTTAATCACAGATACTATAAATAATTACACGCACTTAAGTTACAATTCTTCCTGAAAAGCTAAGTGAGTTTTAAACCGCTCACGACTCACGATTCGAATGACAAAACGAGGAGAGATTAACAGCCCATTTAATTAGTTCTTGACTTCATGACTTTTAGGAATTGTAAAGAATCCATGGATTATACAAAAACATTTCCGGATTACAAAGATAAGAGTATTTTGAATTTGATTAGTGCCTTTAGAGAAGGTAAAGGTGAAGAAGGATTTACTTATAAACCTCTACAACTTCCTATTGATAAGCAAGTCTCTGATTATGATAATGTAGTCTTTTTAGTTATTGATGGACTCGGTTACAACTATTTGCAGAGAAGGGGAGAGGGAACTTTTCTAATGGATAGCTTGAAAGATAGACTGTCCACAGTGTTTCCCACTACCACAGCCTCTGCAATTACATCATACCTTACAGGAGTCTCACCAAGTGAACACTGTCTGACGGGTTGGTTTACCTATGTTAAAGAGCTTGCGACTGCAACAACAATCCTCACTTTCTCCCCAAGATATTCAAAGTTTACCTTTAATAAATGTGGAGTGGATAGCAAGGATGTGTTTCACTTCAAAGGTCTTGCAGATAAAATTGAAGCAAACTTTTATCACATCTCTTCACAGCATATAATTGATACCCCATTTGCCTTATCTCATTCAGGAAATGCAGATCGAATCGGGTATAGCCACATTAGCGAGATACCTGCTTTACTCTCAAATGTTCTGAAGCAGAAGGATAAAAAGAAGTTTATCTTCATGTATATCTCAACTCTCGATAAGACAGCCCATGAGTTTGGGATAAATAGTAACGAGACATATAACCACTTAAAATATATCGATAAGTTAGTTGCTGATATAAGTGCCCAACTTAAGCCGACTAATACCCTCTTTATAGCCTCTGCCGATCATGGTTTCCTTGACTCAGACCCTGAGAAGATTATCTATATGGCTGACCATCCTGAAATGGCTAGTTGTTTACTTATGCCATTAATGGGTGAACCTCGTGTGCCATATTGCTATGTTCGACCTGCAAGAGTGGAGAAGTTCTTGAAATATATGGCGGATAACTTCTCAGACTTCTGTGAGGTCAAGACAGCCGATGAGATGATTCAAGAAGGATGGTTTGGTCCTGCAATTAACAATCCTGCTCTTTATGAAAGGGTTGGTGACTATATCCTAATGCTAAAGGATAATTATGTCTTCCAGGATAACCTACCGGTAGAAACTAAGATTACTTTTAACGGTTATCATGGTGGTTCTACAGCAGAAGAGATGTATGTCCCTCTCTTGATTTTCAATAGTTAGTTTGGAATCTCCATTTCCTCGATTAGTCTTTTAGAAAGAAAAGGCAGGTATTGATGTCAAAAGCAAGGGATTTAACCCAGGGTCCTATACTTAAATCATTGGTTGTAATGGCACTTCCAATAATGGCAACATCATTAGTGCAGATGGCCTATAATATGACCGATATGATGTGGCTTGGCCGAATGGGTAGTAATGCAGTTGCAGCTGTTGGAACTGCCGGATTCATCCCCTGGTTCGGGTTTGCTCTTATCATCATCTCAAAGATTGGAGCTGAGGTAGGTGTCTCTCAATCAACCGGACGCAAAGACATTGAATCTGTACGATCATTTGCCCGAAACTCTCTCCAAATCAACATAGTTTTGGGACTTCTATATGCGATTATTATCTCTATCTTTAAAGAGGATGTTATCGGTTTCTTTAAACTGGGTGATCAAGGCGTTATAAACAATGCCCTATTATATTTGAAGATCATAATCCCCGGTTTTATCTTTATGTTTATTAATCCTGTATTCTCAGGTATATATAATGGGATGGGGGACAGCAAAACTCCTTTCTATGTCAGTGCTGTTGGACTAGTTCTGAATATTATTTTAGATCCTTTACTCATCTTTGGAGTTGGGTTTTTCCCTAAACTCGGTGTTGCCGGTGCTGCAATTGCAACTGTGTTCTCTCAGTTTGTTGTGGTGCTGATATTTATCATTCTCTTCTTTGGTAAGAAAGCTCCAATCACAAAGCTTAATCTCTGGCATTTACCTGAGCTCAAATTTGTTAAGACTATCTTTAAGTTTGGTTCTCCTGTAGCCCTTCAGAGTGGTTTATTCACTATCTTTGCAATGTTCTTAGCCCGGATTGTTGCACAGTGGGGACCGGTGCCTATTGCTGCTCAGAAAGTTGGAACCCAGATAGAAGCTATTTCCTGGATGACTGCCAGTGGTTTTGCAACTGCTTTAAGTGCCTTTGTAGGACAAAACTACGGGGCGAAAAACTGGGAGCGAATCTGGAAAGGCTATTTCACTACTCTAGGTTTAGCATCATTAGTGGGTATATTTTCAATGGCTCTTTTTGTATTTGGGGGTAAGTATCTATTTAGAATATTCATCCCGGAACAGGAAGCGTTGACGATTGGGAT
>JAVCCX010000249.1 GCA_030765245.1 Candidatus Zophobacter franzmannii
AAACTACTCAAGTTTATGCCCTATTAGGGCTCTATTACAATACTTAAAAAAATCTTTATAGAGAGTTATACACAAATTGTGTATAACTTATAGGTTTCAATAAGGGTCTAATAGGTGTCTAATAAGGGTCGACTAAGAGTCAATTAGGTATTGCAATAGAGCGATGATGGAACAGAAAGGGTCTAAAATTGAAGGATTGAGGTTTAATTTCACTACAAATTGAAAATGATAAGGTATTGTGAATTGGTTTTTGTGGATAAGCTGTAAACCTTGCAAATGGCACAATTGTTATAGATGGGTACAATATTCTTGACATCAATTTGAACTTTGTGAGTATAATAAAAAGTGAAGATGGAGGGGTTAATGCCTAATTACAATTTAGGATTCATAAGTGATATTGATGTATATAACCATGTTAAAGAGTCTGTGGAAAATTATAGATTTCAGATTAACTTAAACGATTTTAAGGAGAATATACTTGATCCCATCAAGCTTACATTTGATTCGAAAGTATATGATAAAACCATAGAGCAGGTAGTAGAATCAGAAATCATTCGACAAATGGATAAGTCTAATTCAAACACTTTAGGCTACTTTCATCAATATATGTTTAGATATATCAATCCTGATTGGACTGTCCCAGAGTTAGGGTATGACATTGTAAATGAAACAGAGCAGTTCTATGTAGAAATGAAGACGAAACATAACACAATGAATTCTTCTTCTTCAAAAAGCACGTATAATATGATGTTAAATACTTTGGTGGATAATCCTGCTGCTAAATGTTTTCTGGTTGAAGTAATTGCCACGAGAAGTCAAAATGTACCATGGGTTGTCAGTTTTAACGGTGTGAGAAATAGACGTGAAAATATTCGTCGTATTTCAATAGACAAATTCTACGAATTAGTAACAGGTGTTCCTGATGCATTTAAACAATTCTGTGAAAAGCTTCCTGAAATTATATCTGATGTCCTTGAAGATGTTGAGCTTGATGCCCATCAAAATACTGTAATTGAAGAACTAAATGCAATCTCCCCAGATTTACTAAAGAGTATATATTTATTATCATTTAATTCATACGAGGGATTTGATACCTTTGAAATATAACAACAATATAACACCCAGCTTACTTGCTGATATCCTATCAGTTTCAAAATCCATCATTGAGAAGTGGATTAAATCAGGTAAGATTGAGCCAAATGCTGATGGTAACTTTTCATTATCAAAATTGAAGCAGTTTGAACAGGTTAGAGCTATATTGTCATCCGAATGGGATACAGAAGCAAAAGTTAAGCCTTTGAGAAAGTATAAATCAATTGAGTTGTTTGCCGGTGCGGGTGGTCTCGCAATAGGTTTAGAAAAGGCAGGCATGGAAGCTATGCTACTAAATGAAGTAGATAAAAACGCTTGTAGTACTTTGAGACATAATCGGCCCATGTGGAATGTTCTTGAAGGTGACATAAAAGATATTGATTTTACTCCATATGAAGGAATTGATTTTCTTTCTGGAGGGTTCCCATGCCAAGCATTCTCGTATGCTGGTAATAAATTAGGATTTGAAGATACAAGGGGAACACTTTTTTTTGAATTTGCAAGAGCCATAAAAGAAACTCAGCCAAAAGTATTTTTAGGAGAGAATGTTCGTGGTTTACTAAATCACGACAATGGTAGAACTATTGCAGCTATCAAATCTGTTATAAAAGAACTTGGTTACACATTGATTGAGCCAAGAGTATTAAAAGCAATCTTTTATAAGGTTCCACAAAAGAGAGAAAGGCTAATATTGATTGGAATAAGAAACGATTTAGTTCAGTATTCTAATTTTAAATGGCCCAGCCCATATCATAAAATACTTACAGTTAGAGATGCACTAAAAAAAGGTTCACTATATGAAACTGACTGCCCGGAATCTAAAGGTCAAACCTATCCTAAAAGAAAACAGGAAATCCTATCAATGGTTCCTGAAGGAGGTTGTTGGGTAGATTTACCAGATGAAATTCAAAGAGAATTTATGAAAACCAGTTATTTTATGGGTGGGGGTAAAACGGGTATGGCAAGAAGGCTATCCTGGAGTAACCCAAGCTTAACCTTGACTTGTGCACCTGCTCAAAAACAGACAGAGCGTTGCCATCCTGAATTACCAAGACCACTAACAGTGAGAGAGTATGCAAGGATACAAACATTTCCTGATGATTGGCATTTTTGCGGTGCATTAACTAGCCAATACAAACAAATAGGAAATGCTGTACCTGTAAACATAGCACATACAATTGGAAGAAGTGTGATTGCACTCCTCAATAATATTGAACAGAAAATAGAGATACCGGAATGTTCAAAACCATTTAGTGAAGAAGAAGGTGATATTCAACTTACATGTTTTAATTTTTGATCATTAGTAAGTAACCGATTGATTCGCCCATCGCCTACCAAAAAGAGTTGGATGTATTGTATGAGAAGGTTGAAGAATTGGTGATAAAGTCTGACAAGAGCTAAGAGTTGTGGATAAATGGGAGCGGAGATGGGTTTGGTTACGCCGGCTTCCAGCCGGCATAATTAGAAGATGCAGGCAAGATGCCTGCGTACCAAAGAATGCGAGCTGGAAGCTCGCGTACCCAAAGATGTACCCGGAGATGATCTTGCGTAGCCAAAGAAGAGGGATAAAAGATGAATGAGAAAACGGTAGTTTTGCATGATGGTGAAGTATTTGTTGAAATTGTAAGTGTTAGTTCGAATATACAAACTTTGTATTCCTCTGACTATCCGACTGTATCTTATGAGTTCAAGATAGGTGCTTGGGAAAGAGGAAAAAAGATTCGCTTTCCATTCCCCAAAGACCCTTCCGGTAGATTAACCGTTTTATATCTATCTGATGCTTTGCATAATATCATGAAGACAAAAGATTTATATACCTTTAAGAGAGATACTTTTAAGTCTGACTTCTCATTAATGGCTATGCCAAACCATCGCTCGTTTCATTTAATCTTCGACTTCGCTCCTTTCAGATTGTTGGAAGAATTAAGTTTTAACCGGATAAGCAAAGGTATTGCGTTTACATTGCATCTCCACTGTAGCCAACTTGAACAGGCAGCTTGGGAATTAAGAGTTTTGGAGCTCAAATCTGTATTGGAGGCATTAGAGTTTGAAAAACCAAAGCTTTCAACTATTATGTATGATAGGATTAAAACCGATATTGAAAATAGATTAGCTCAAACAATCGAGGGATTAGAAAACAAGGATAAGAGAGCTGACATTAAATGGGGAGAGCTTAATACGCTTATGTATGCGAACTGGGATAAAGAGGTTGTGAAGAAAGATACAAGAGAGTATAGCTATTTTGATATATTTGAGTCTATTGATAGACCCTTTCATAATGAGAGCTATTTTAACATGTGCATTAATATGGACGAAGAGGAAGAGTTAATTGGCAACGAAACGTTTAAAGATCTCATATTAAAAAAGAGAGGAATAATCTTTATGGAAGATAAGGAAGATCTAATTAAAATGCTCAAGAGTTGGCGAGAGGATTATAAAACCCCAAAAACACATTACTGGTGGTGGATAGACGAGTTGTAAGCCTTAGTGACTTAAGAGTGAGTAGAGATCCCTCTGTTCGCTACGCCCCAATCTCACGATGTTCGCTTAGGTGCAAGCTTATCTTGTATATGGAATAATGCAACATATTGTTGCTTTGGACTGCATGAACTGTAATGAAGACCCTAAGTTATCTCTTTATCTTATTCCCCTCAGCAAGATTCTCCATGATAGTGTTTAGTTCCTGCTGTTTCTCTTCCATATCATCATCTTTTGAAACATAAAATGGTTCACCATAGGTGATATATATTTTAGCAAAAGGTTTAGGGAAGATGAACTTGTCCCAGGAGTTGAATAACCACTCACCCTTAACATCGACAGCCATAGGGATAATTGGTTTCTTGCTCAAACGAGCTAATTGAATAGTGCCCATCTTAACCTTGAAGATAGGTCCTTTGGGACCATCGGGAGTAATGCCAACCGGAGCTTTCTCCAAACACTTTATCATCTTTCTAAGAGCTGAAGTTCCACCTCTGGTAGAAGAACCTCGGATTGGTTTATAGCCGATTACTGATAACGGACCGGCTATGAGTTCACCGTCTTTGGAAGAAGATATCAACACCCCTGCTTTCTTGGATGCATTTACAATCGCAACCGGGATTTGATAGCGATGCCAAAAGGCATAAATGGCGGGAGTATCAAATGTATCATTGATAACTCGTTTTCGCCAGGTGAATCCACAAATTCTAAGAAGACCTGCTGCGAGATACTTCTCAAGAAAGAATAGAAGTTTCAACAAGATACTCCTTGATTAAATTCGCGGTTTCAACCGAAGCCCTCTTCTCACCCACTTCTTCGTGTAATGTATCTAATTGCGTCTTCATCTTGGCATAGTAATCTTTCTGATTCACATACTCTTGCAAAGCACGATAGATATTAAATCCTGTTGCATCACCTTGAATGAATTCAGGTACGATTCCTTTACCCATAATGAGGTTTGGTAAGCCGATATAATCAAGCTTAACCACCGTTTTCCCTAGGAAAAATGTGGTTGGCGATGTCTTATAAACAATAATGAAGGGATTACCTAAGAAACCTGCTTCAAGGGTAGCGGTTCCGGATGTCACACATGATACATAGCTATGTTGCATCATATTGTAGTTGTCATCATAAATGATAAAAGGATTTCTCAACCCACTCGCTGAGACTATCTTCATATACTCTTTACGGCTCACTGATGGAGCTAAAGAGAAAAGGTATTGGATATCATCATCATCAAAAACTTTAGCAGCATGGAGATATTCCGGGAGTAAGCGTTCTACTTCCAGCTCTCTACTACCGGGGAAGAAGCAAATCCAGATTTTGTCTACATCAAGATCATACTTCTTGGCAAACTCCTCTCGAGAGTCTTCAACATGTATCTCTTCAATAATTGGATTGCCAACATAGGTGGCATCAACCCCATTTTTCTCTAAATATTCTTGTTCAAACGGAAGGATGCAGGCAACCTTGTCACAGTACTTTTTCAAAAGCTTTACTCTGCCCTTCTTCCACGCCCAAACCTGCGGACTGATGTAGTAAAACACCTTTATCTTCTTTTGATGAGCTATCTTTGCAATGCGAAGATTTAGCCCCGGGTAATCCACCAAAACCACAAGGTCAGGTTTATTGTCATCAAACCACTTAGCTATTTTCTTCTCTACATCCCTGAAGAAACTCAGATGCTTAATCACTTCTGTGAAACCCATAACATTGAACTGTTTGAAGGGGAATAGCTGTTTCAAGCCCTGTTGGGCCATTCTATACCCACCAACACCATAGTGCTCTAAAAGTTGCTCTGTCTCATTGAGTTGCTTCATTACAAACGAAGCATGAAGATCACCGGAATGCTCTCCTGCGAGCCAAAATATCTTTTTCATTATAAATCCTTATTTGTTGGCAATGTTATAAATAGAGAAATCCATCTATATGTAGAAAGTCAAGCCAATTCTACTAATCCTTACTCAATCTCCCCACAGGACTGATGTAAGTAACCAACTCGTTTACTCCATCCAATCCTAAATAATCATCGAGGTCTTGGCGATATGCTAAGATGGAGCAGGTACCAAGTCCTAAGCCTTCAACACAGAGATATAGGTTCTGGCAAATATGCCCGGATTCTAAGAGTAAGTCACGCCTTGCCATACTTGAATAACGCCACTCTGTGCGATATGGAATGCAACTCCAGATGAATACTACTGCACTCTCTCCTGCAAACTTCTGCCCCTCACTGTAATATGTCATCTTCTCACGAAGTTCAGCCTGCTCAACTGCAAACATAAATAGAAGCTGGTTGCCAATCGGGATGTATCTATAAATACCCGGTTCCAGTCCTTCAACATTGATTATTGCTAAGTAAGTTTCATACGGATGTCTAGCTCCACCACTCGGGACATTACGAAAATGCCATCTACCTGTAGCCTGCTTCTTTCTCATACCTTGAGTTGTAAAACAGAGCATTGAGAGTTCATCGAGTGAGATTGGATCAGGAGTGAACTTCCTTCTACTCGCCCTCTCAATGATACAATCGAAAA
>JAVCCX010000362.1 GCA_030765245.1 Candidatus Zophobacter franzmannii
CTCTCTGTTTGGTTTCTGCTTTAATGTCGAAGTACAGGTCTTGTAGGTATAGAAAGAGCTGAATATGGCATCCCTTTTGTAAGTGTGCCAAGAGACAGTTCAGAATTTCTGTTGTAATCAGCTATCACACTACTATCATTCTGGCATTCACTTCTCGGTCCTGGCCTATCACTGAAACGCTTTATAATGGTATCTTGTTCTACATATACTTCTATTAAATGTTTAAATCCATTCCTCTGTTCCCATATATTATATTCATGTCTGGTACACTCCCAAACAGTATCCTGCACTGTTGTGGAATCAATCACAGTTACAGGTGATGAGATTGAGACATCTATAAGAGTTCTAAGAATGGAATTTAGGTTAGAAACTTGTACAGATATGTTCATGTCTGCTAATAACTCATTAAAATGAGTTGGAAGAAGATAGATTTTTGAATTATATGTTGCACACATAAAATCGGAGATAGTGAATGTTCTCAAATTCTGCATGAAGAAGACACGAGCCCCATTAAAGGTCTTAGATTCAATTTGTTTGGGGGTCATTGATGTCCAGTACTCAATTTTATTTCTGTGCCTTAAATGCTCTAAAATCTTGTTTGAAGAATTTGCATCATCACATAATTCTACAAACAGAGAATCCCATAGGGTTTTCGCTTCTATTTCATAGCTGTTTAGAGTTGGATTAGTATGGATATGAGCTATCTCAGTAATCCGAGGGTCATCTGACCTATTTGCTAACTCATCTCCGATGAAATAGTTAGGGTGTAACGGTGGTAATGAGAATAGGTTAGTTAATACTATCAGTACTAATACTGTAAAAATTAGTTTTTTCATAATTCTCCTCTCAAATTGTTAGTTTATAGTTTTCATAAGAAGTAGTTAAACATATTTAAAGTTTAACCGATAATACAAGAATTTCTTATATGTACATTGGATATCCTCCCTTCATACCATTTGACCTAATATACTTTTTGGAGATTATTCTGTAAAGAAAAATCTTTAACATCATAAGCATCATAGCTTCATAGTTCATTCTGTGTATTTTGCTGTTCTTGCAGCCCTTCGATACAATCTTCGATGCTAAGGCATCAAAGATCACTCAGGATGACAGGTTTTATAGTTCATCTAATCTCATTTTAATCACCTGAACCACCCATGACCAATAAACAGATGATAATCATGAATCATTCACAATTATCTCACATGATTCTCACTTCCCAAGTGGGAATTAAGTGGTGGATAAGTGAAGATTATGCGCCTAATGGTCATGGGGGAACCGTGAAAGTGTGGGTGAAAGTAGGATCAAATGAGGATTACTATCCATCTTGAAGTTTTCAGTGCTTTAATCGGATCAGAATAAGTCTTGGATATTTATAAAAAAACAGTTGCCAACTAACAGGTACAATTAATTAATTGGGAGAATTAACTATTCCAAAGGAGGTAAGATGAATCCTCAAATGCGAAAGGTGATGAAACAAATCATCAAGGATTATCCCCAATTGAAGTTGTCAATCGGTTATGAAGAGTGGCAAACCGATTTCTTACGCTTTTTTAACAGCCAAGTAAACTATAATATTTCGAAACAATCCATATCTGTTGGTGTCTCTGCTTATGAAGGAAAGAAACAGTATTCCTTTGGTATTACTGAACCTTCCGAAGCTAAGATTAGAGACGGCATCGAGAATGCTATAACAATACTCAAAGACCTTCCGGGAGATCCTGATTTCGTTGATTTAGAGGATAATACTGAGGTTGTAGAACCTAAGAAGATCCCAAATAACATCGAAACTCTATCATTAGAAAAGAAGATCGAGATCTTAGAGAAGATAGCTAAAGTAGCTGAATCTCATGGCTTCGGTATTTACGGAACATTCATCTGTAATGCTGTTTATTACAACACTCAGAACAGTAATGGTGTTGATAAAGAGGACTTCGGTTCTCCGATTATGCTTGAACTAAAAGCAGTGAAACATGATACACAGGTTACAGTACTTGAGACATTCGGAAGCGAGAACTTTGATCACTTTGAGCTTCAAGGCTTCATTGATAGATTAGAGAAGAAGATTATCGCTGCAAAACTTCCTATTGAAGATGTGGATGCCGGTTACTACGAAGTTGTGTTAGCACCTCGTTGTATCGGTGAATTCCTCTTCTACTTTGAAGGCTCAATGTCAGCAAACTCTTACGACACGAAAGCAAGTTTCTTCCTCGGTAAAGAAGAAGAACAGCTCTTCCCAATGAGTATCAATGTCTCTGATCAGCCAGACCATCCGTTCCTTATTCACAAGAGTTATTATGATGGACATCCGGCTAATAGCTTGGAACTTATTAAAGAAGGTAAGTTTGCTAACTGGATGTGCAGCAACTATTATGCTCATAAGACCGGACTTCCAAAGAATGGTAATCACGGCAAATGCCTTGTGATGCAGACCGGTGATAAGAGTATTGAGGAGATGATTGGAAGCGTGAAGAAAGGTATTTATATCTCCAGTCTTCACTATATGAACTTCATCAATTCAAAAGAGACTTCGCTTACAGGTCTGACTCGTGACGGAACATTCCTTATTGAAGATGGCAAGATTACAAAGGTTCTAAACAACCTGCGTTTCACTGAAAAGATATCTAATGTCTTAGAATATACAACTGAGATTGAGAAGGAATCCTACACGGTTCCTTGGTCCAATAACTATGGCACATTTGGAATAAACTCAAGTAGGACACCGCATGTTAAAGTGTCTAAATTCCAAATCTCATCCTCAACCCACACTATATAAGGAGGAACAATGAAAAAATTAGTATTTGATATTATCAGAAAACTGGACCTCCCTGAAGTGACTTATGCAGATGTGAGATTTACATCTACCGATACCAAAAACATCTTCTTCCAGCGTGCAAAGATGAAGGGCTTTGGCTCCAGTTTGGATTCAACAGCTCTTGGTATTCGTGTCTTAGTAAACGGTTGTTGGGGTTTCGCCGGTACAGATATCATTAATCCTACTAAGCTTTATGGTCTCATTAAACTCGCAATTAACAATGCGAAACATGGAGCTAAGTTTAGAAAGTTCCCTGTTAAGTTTGAGAAGATTAA
>JAVCCX010000049.1 GCA_030765245.1 Candidatus Zophobacter franzmannii
AGTCAAATAGACTTCTCTAAAACCAATTTTAGCTCTAAAAAACTGTGAAATTCTCCCAAATTTGTAAAAAGTGTAAGCTACTATAAGAGAAGGGGGAGGGATTTCAAATGAAAAATGAAAGATGCAAAATGGGAATGCTGAGACTTGCACCGCAACGAAGTGTGGGGCGAGGATGGCAATAAATGCAAAATGAAAAGAACCACCCCGCCTGCAAGCAGGCACCCCTCCATAGAGGGGAATTAAGAAACCACCTCGTCAGCAAGCAGACACCATAGAGGGGAATTAAGAAACCACCTCGTCAGCAGTAGCTGCCACTCCTCCGAGGGAGGAGAATTAAGAACCTCGGGAGGAGAATTGGAGATTCGAAACTACACCTTTACCTTTCAAATGGCTGAGCGTAGCGAATCCTTTTAAATGGTGAAGAAGGGGATCAATACTTGTTGGCTTACCAGTATCAATCAGGATGTGTAGATGAGGATAAGTTGTAGAATAATGAATTGTGTGTGAGATACAAATGATAGAAAAAGGCAGACCCCAAAGAGGAATCTGCCTTATGTATTCGATTACTAAATCTTATTTCAATTTCAGGAGTTCAACTTCAAACTTAAGAGTTGCGTTTGGTGGGATTACACTACCTGCGCCTCTGGCTCCATAACCGAGGTCAGAAGGGATAGTAAGCATTCTTTTCTCACCAATAAGCATTCCGGCAACACCCTGGTCCCAGCCCTTGATAACTCTTCCACCACCAAGTGGGAAACTGAAAGGTGTATCTCTGTCAACTGAGCTATCGAACTCAGTTCCATCGAGTAACCAACCTGTATAATGTACAAATACGGTCTGTCCCTTTGTTGCAACTTCGCCTTCGCCTGCTTTAAGTATCTCTATTGTAAGTCCTGTTTCTGTTGTCCATGTCTTGTTCATCGGTTCTACTACCTCCACTTCTTTTGTTTTGTTATTACTGCATGCAAACAATACCATAAGCATTGCCGCTACCAGAATTAATTTTGTAAGTCTCATTTTAATTCTCCTAATCTATTTTTTAAAAGTTTAATATCATACTAACGGGACGATGGTCTGAGATTACTGATTCATAATATCCCCAGCTGGAAACATCATAATCAGGAGTTAAAACTTCAACATCTGAAGAGTCAAAGTAATCGAAAAGCTCATTTGTGATGAGGATATGGTCGATATGACTCGGATAATTCTCAGGATATGAATAGTTATCATACTGAGGATCTAGAGCAATTTCCATATCTGCAAATTGAAACTCCAGAGGAGCATCAAGAAAAGCAGTGAATACATTTGTTGAAGGTCCTTCCTGAATCCTGTCATTAAGGTCACCAACCAGGATAACTTTCTTATCGCCATAATGCGTTGTGATAAACTCAGCTAAGCGATTCATAGCACCTAAACGGCGAGTCTCCTCGTCCCATAGGTCATTACTATCTATATAATTATCTCCGGCAGCCTTCAGATGAATGTTAATGAAAACAAGCTCTTCATTCCCAAATGTCGCTTCAACAACCAGGGGAGAACGAGGGAATTCACGGTAATCATCATAACTATCTAAGATTGTGTATGTATCGGTAACATTCAAGGTAGACTTGATTAGACAGCCAACAGGTGGATTGTAAGTATCACCCGATTGATACACAAAATAGTTAGCAACATAGGCTGTATAGTTCGGAAGGTCATCGGCTAAATCCATGAGCTCTGGCGTGTTGGCAATCTCCTGAAGACCATAGTAGTCTGCATCCCATGTATTAATGAAATGTGTTACTTCATCAATTGTGGAGTCTCCCGCTTTGGGAAATCTCTCAATATTCCAGGTAATTGTTTTCAAGGCCGTAGGGATTGTCATATCCAACCTTATCGCTACCGGACGGTGATCGGAGATATAACTACGATAAGTTCCGAGTCCTCCATCCATTTGATAATCAACAAGCAAGGTCTGAACCAAAGAGTTTTCCTGTGCTAATTGTGGGAAAAGCTCGTTGGTAACAAGGATATGGTCTATATGGCTAGGATAACTTGGGTATGATGCGTTGCCTGTATTTGCAGATTGAGAAATCTCCATATCAGCAAAAAGATACTCATTTGTATCCTCAAGGAATACTTCAAAGACATTCTCACCATCTTCATCAGTTAGTTCATCGTTCATGTCACCAAGCACTATCACCTTAGCATCACTTAAGTTGTCCGTGATATATTCATCAAGAAGTTGGCAAGATCTGCGCCTCCTGTTATCGTCACTACTTCCATCATCATTAGCTTTAAAGTGAACTGTAATCAGATGGATAATATTACCGTCATATTCAACAGTTAGAAGTAATGGGATACGCAGGAAGTAGTACTCTTCCCACTCCATAATCTCTTCAGCTGAAATGAATGTAACAGTACTTGGGTTGTAGATAAAACCTAAGTTCTGATAGTGGTCAGATGTCATTGCAATGCCATCATAGTTAGGCAGCTGATTAACAAGGTCCAAGAATGCACTTCGTTCTGCAATCTCTTGAATAGCGAAGACATCAGCACCAATTTCAGGGATGAACTTGGTAAGGTATTCAACTGTTCTAATCTCATCTGCCGGGAAGTTCTTAAGGTTCCAGGTTACTGCTTCAAATGTGTCTGCTCTACCAATATCAATAGAGTTAACCACTACCGGTGGGTCTACACCATCGTCATTATTATTGTAACTACTCTCACCGTCTTTACAGCCTGTGAACAGGATAGTAAAGAGGATTAAGAGAAGTCCTAATCTATTCAGTTTAAACAAGTGATTCCTTAATTCTTTCAATGA
>JAVCCX010000352.1 GCA_030765245.1 Candidatus Zophobacter franzmannii
ATTATTACTATATGAACTATCATCCACATAGTGATATGCTTTATTAAAGAAGTTATTGAACTCATTCTCAGATTCAGCCGGAATACGGCCTACAGAGATTTCAGGGTAAAAGTCAACATTGTCATCAGTTTCACCATAGATAAAGTTAACATTTCCGTCCCAACTACCGTCAAGACAAGCATAATAAAGGTCTGATGGCATATTCATATCAGTAGTATCACCCACGATACCATAGACTCCGCGAATTGGGATAATCTCATCATCTCCACCAAGGAGGATATACTTCAATGGGTTTGAAGATCCTGCATAGGCTTGATAAGCATCAATGATAAAATAGCGTAACTGCTCTGCATGGTCCACACCGGCATATTCGGTGTAAATGTCCTGAACTGAAACAACATTAGTCAAAACACCATGATTAGTCTTCCACTGAGCATATTCGGTGAACCAGGGGAGCTGGTCTGTACCTGTGATAATAATCATATCATAAGGTTCTGATGGATCAGGTAAAGTTGCTTCAACTCTCTCAATCGAACGAGAGTAACCGGCAACAACTTCAGGATTGATAACCAAACGGCCAATCTTTTCCTGAGTTTTTCGATCAATACTTAACATTCTAGTGTCTAACTCGACTGCAGACCTTGTATAAACAGGTTCTACTGTAAACTGATTATACACAATCAGCTCTTTTTGAGCTGGATTGTAGCGATACGGATACAGCATAACAGTTACAATCTGATAGCCATTCATAGATTGAGCATCTAAAATCTTATAATCATTCTTTGGATAAATTTCATCAAGCGCATATAACGCACTGTTTTTCTGTGTGTTATCTGGTTTTGGAAAACTTATTGTCTGCTGTTCTCTTACATAATTCAGGTCAGTATCAGGTGTAATCTTTTCACCATGTTTACTAATCCTGAGATCTGAAAGTTGCATGTTTTGCGGTACAAGAATGGTTATAGGTTGATAAGGCAAACAGGGGTTTCCCGGTTCGTATATCATTGGTAAACGGTTATCATACGTTATTCCTGATAGCTGTAATTCCTCGAATGAAACTTCATAAGTTTGGGTCGAGAAGAGGGTAGCGGTCAGCATCAGAAATAAGAAGAAGATTAAACGGTTCTTCATTATTTCTCCTCTATTATCTATTATATCTATTTGTTTTCATGCAAATTCTATACCTTATATATATCTGACAACAAAAAAGTAACTACACTTATAACAGTTTAAGGTGAAAATAACTCCAAAAATCCAAATATTATAACTAGTTTCCCAACAATCCTCATTCTTTACTCCCGTAGTGTGATTAGATTAATGAATGATAATAGTATTATCGTTAAACATTCCCTTGACAGTCTGTGATGTGACTTTCTATCTCAAAGATGTAGAGAATTCAGACAATAATATGAAATTGCTTTGGAGAGTATATGAAGAAACTTACAATCTGCTCACTAATGTTATCAGTACTTTGCACAATGCTTGCAACAACAGTCCGTAACTTCATTAAAGTCAATAATGCAGTGTTTGTGCTTACGAATACCTATGAAACAAGCAAAATGAAGCTTACCAGGATTAAACCATAATGAATATAAATATTAGACTTAGAACCGACTGCCATCATCTCTTTGAGAATGATAAGTATACTCTCTTGTTAAATAAGAATGCTGAATATCTCTGGTTCATCCTTGTTCCCAATACGGAGCAAGAGGATTTGTTGGACTTAGATAAATCTCATCGCGATGAGCTGATGGATGTCTGCTCCAAACTAAGTGGGTATATTAAATCTAATTCTACCTTCACAAAGACAAACTTCGGTGCTATCGGCAATGTTGTATCCCAAATGCACCTTCACATTGTGGGTCGTTCTCAAAACGACCCCCTCTTCCCCGCTGTTGTCTGGGGGAATACTAAAACTTCAAAGGATTATACAACTGTTCAGGTTGAATCACTTCGTAAGGATATTGAAGACTTGTTGAAGTAGATCAGGGACAGCCTGTTGAACTCCATTAGCAACTCTTTTCTATGGGGTCGGGAACTCCGATTCCCGACTGCAAACAAGGTTTGCACCTCTTCCGTAGTGCGACTGCCCTCAGTTGCTCTGCCAGCACGGCTGGCATAAATCCCCATTACACCACCAAGATTATTTTTTTCTTGACGCCATGTGTGGTATTTCTAACTTAGTGTTATAAATACTTAACATAGGAGTTGTCATGCAAAAGAAAATATCAATGCTGTTACTAGCAGTATTAACTGCTCTCTTTGTCTGGGGATACATCATATTCAAAAACCCGGATACTCAACTAAGCGCTCTTCACATCATCATCCTTTCTCTAATCATCATCGTTGGCATTGCCTACAGCATCTTTTCAATCAAACATTGGAAGGAAGACAAGGAGGGTCAACCTCGTGATGATGAACTTAGCATGATGATTAAATACAGAACCGGATATCTGGCATATAAAAGTTCTATGTATATGTGGATGCTGATCTTCCTTGTAAAAGATAGATTCCCAAGTAATGCTGCTCTTGTCGGAAGTGGCATCTTAATGAGTGCTTTGATGTATGCAATATTCAGTATTATTGCAAAACGCAAGATTGTGGGAGCATAATATGATTAAGAAAAAAAACAAAACTATAGTCATTTTCCTCGGTTTTCTTTTCTTATTGAATATCCTGATATCGGTTGCAAAAAAAGTTCTTGTTAAATACCCTAACATTCTAGAAAATGAGAAGCCATTCTTGATAGTTTACTTAGTTGCAGGAGTTGTATTTCTAACAATAAGTATAATCCTCTCTATCAAAAGAAAGCATAAGAACATCCCGGAGGATGATGAACTATCATTGAAGATAAAACATATTGCAAACAGCTATGCCAGTGGTTTGAATATATTTCTTTGGTATGCATTCTGGCAACTTGCAGATTACATCCAAACAACTAAATCTATATTTCTTCTGGGCTTAATGATTACTGCCTTCAATCATCTGATAATCTATTACATCGTAAAATGGAGATTCCATGACTAATCGAATTAAGGAACTCCGCGCTCGAGATAATCTAACCCAAATGGATTTAGCTAAACTGGTGGAAGTAAGGCGTGAGACAATCGTCTTTCTGGAAAAGGGGAAGTACAATCCCTCTCTCAAACTCAGCTATGATATTGCGAAGGTCTTTAAGCTTACAATTGAGGAAGTCTTCATTTTTGAGGATTGAAGAGAATGCTGATTCTGTTATCAGAAGTCTGTGCAAGTTACGAAACAAGAACATTGCAACCTGATTGTTGTTTGGGGTCGGTATGAATTCATCCCTTATTGCCCTCGCTACACACTCCGTTGCGGTGCAGGTCCGGTGTTTTTAACTTGCTCCGCAACAATGAACGAAGGTCTGGTGTTTTTAACTTGCTCCGCAACAATGAACGAAGATCTGGTGTTTTTAACTTGCTCCGCTCTTCGCATTGTAGGGGTCAATGGCGTTGACCTGTATATCATCACCTTACGGATGGTTGGAGACCTCCGTAATGGTTGTTTGGCTGAA
>JAVCCX010000234.1 GCA_030765245.1 Candidatus Zophobacter franzmannii
CGATAAAATCATATTTGTTACTGATTCAACTCAACCGATATCAGATTACGAGAAGTATATTAGTGGAACAGAAGAGATTAAGGTCATAAAGGTCATCAATAAAGCTGATTTATTGGATCAAGATTCCTTAAATGAATATAAGGACTTCATCCCTTGCACAACTATTGGTGCTGATGGTTTAAAAGCACTTGAACAAGCACTATTAACTGAACTCAGAGGCTCCGAAACGGAGTCCGTCATGCTTACAAATACACGACAGATTAGTGCTGTCAGAAATGCTTTAATATCACTGACACATGCGATTACTTCGATTGATAATCAATTAGGGTATGAGTTTACAGCATTCGACTTAAAAGAAGCTTCACAGCACCTTGAAGAGGTAATTGGGAAGATAACTAATGATGAACTATTAGAGGAAATCTTTAGTAATTTCTGTATTGGTAAATAAGAATCCACAAAACATTTAGATAAAACAAAAGACCCGACAATCGTCGGGTCTTTTCAATTTAAGAAATATATTTAATTATTCAGCTACAGCTTTCACATAGAAGAAAGCATTAGTCCATGCAACACTGCCTAAGTCAAACACAGTAGTCCATATAACTTCAGAACCTGAAGTCCCGAATGTTCCGTAAGAACTACGGTCATAGAATAAACCATTTGATGAGTTTTGCTGATAAACTTTGTAACTGGTTGCTCCCGATACAGGAGACCATTGGACAACAAGCTGACCATTTATAACACTTGCAGTTGCATTTTCAGGTGCATCAAAGCCACCCACAACTGACATTGTGATAGGAGTAGTAACTGTTAAATCATCTGCATCATTAGTATTAAGCACAACATTTGCTTGATAACTACCGATTGGTGAACCTGTTGAGTCAAAGGTTAAGACGATATCGGTATAGTTATCAGGGTTTACGGTACCAATGCTAACTGAAGAATCTAACCAATCAACATCATCACCACCGAAGTTAACATTCTTTATAGCTACAGCAAGGTTATCGTGCATATAAGTCTGGTTAAAAGCTATCCCAACGCCTGATGATCCATCACTATTCTCAATACCAATAGTGGCACTGTCGATAGTATCCTGCATATCATCATAGTAGAAATAGATATCACCATTTTGGTGGAGATGTACTTGGAATGTATAGGTTCCATTAACACTATTATAGTGAGGACTGTCTGTGAACTGAACAACAAACCTGTCATTTGCAGTATCATTGTAATAATGGACACTACCACTATTTTGTGGGCTCATATCATCCCAGAATGGAGCAATGATGTTATTAGGTGAACCACTCGTAGGAATATCTTCATTATCCCATTCAGTATCTGAATCAGAGAATGTTAAGAATCCATTGCTGCATACTACCATAGTACTATAAACATTTGTGTAGAATGGGAAATCAAAACCCAAATTGACTGATGATGACATCTGATCATCAGATGTGTAATTTATCTCTGTTCCTTGAGATGTGATATCATTCCAGACATAAGTTGGACCATTCGTTTCGTCACTATCTGACCAGTAATATCCTGCTGCATCCGGGCCTGCGCCATCCCTTGAACCATCTTGTAAACTAACATTGAAATTCAGAGGTGCTGTTCCTGTATTAGAAACGCGAACTGATCGGGTAATCGTTCCATCAATTGGTAATGATGCTGAAACACTTGTTGGCGTTACCGAGATTTCAGGAGCACCTACTCCGCCGATGTTCACATAGAAAGATATAGTATTCCCGGCAGTTCCAATATTAGTGATGTTAAGCCCACCAAGACTACCATCGGAATTAAATCCGTTTGGATCAGTGTAATCGGTTATGGTATCTCTACCATAGGCTGGATTAAAAACTGCTGAATTGACAGTACCATTTGCACTTGTTGTGCCACCTGGACGATAGATATAGAGTTCGTCCGGCGGTCCATCTGCATTTCCATCTCCTGAGAGATTATTGTTAATTCTATAAGCTAAGAGACCTTCTCCCGGGAGACTTGATTCAAAAGTGCCTGTGGCACGACGATATTCAACAACATAATACTCATCAGGGTCATTTGATGCTATTTTATAAACATTGTTTGTACTATTGGTAGTAGGATTCAAAGTATAAGTCCCACTTGAAGTAATCTCAGGGATATTACTCAGCCAGAGACCATAACGATACTTCATATACATCAGCATGTGCTGGGGTGGATTTGAATTCTGCTCCATCAAGTCCCAAGGACCTGCAGGGGACATTCCATCATAGTTATAATGATAAAGGTCAGGGGCACCAACAGAATGGAACATCTCGTGGCAAAGCACACCGGCACCACTGCTAACTAAATGAGTCTGAAGCTGGAAGTTGAAATCCCAAACTTGTTTACCATTAAGATCTACATTTCTGTCATATAAAACCCAGCGATGAGGCCATAAAAGGTCAGACCAAGCACCTGTGTCGCCTTTAGTAATAAACACAACATTATCAACATAACCATCATTATCAGCATCAATGTTAAGGCTGGCTGGGACTTGACTTTCAACTGCATTGATAGCACTCTCAAGCAAGTCAAATTCTCTGTCTGTTCTTTCACTATCTCCATCATACCCACCAGTGTTTGAAGAACTATATGGCAAATAGTAGCTTCTTGGATGGCTGTCTTGATATGATACAACCATATTGCTACTTGGAGTTGGATAGTAATGAGAAGCTATCGTTAACTGATTGAAAGATGCCTCTTCAAAGTAATTAATTAACGTATTTGCATTTGGAGTAGTGTCACTAATCATACTTGAATATATACTAAGGTTTTGATTGTATTCTGAATCACCTGAGAAGCGGATAAATACAACAAGATTATTGAATGTACCTGTATTTGGTGTACGACCGTCTCTATTTACAGAGTAAAGCTCTTGCACTTCATCAACGCGAGTCTCTATCTGTTCTCTTGTGAACTTAAGACCAGGTGTGATCCCTACAGCTTGAGGGTTTACCATTCCGTAATAGTAGTTACTTGCAACAAGCTCTCCCCCGCTTTTGATTCCATAAGTCCAAAAGCCGGTTGAGACTTCTACCACAAGTGTGTAATTATCTTTATCCGTTACGGTTCTGAAGTATTCATCTCCTGTAACAAGAACATCGTAGGTTTTCCCATTGGGTTGGGTTATTGTTGTTTGGTAATTCTCACTATACACGGCTGAAAGCAATGTACATAGCACCAGCAAAGTGCCGATAAGCAGTCTCTTCATCTTCTCTCCTCCCAAGTCTATTCTATATTTCTCTCTATAATCTATATATTAGTTGACCAATGGCAACATTTATTCACTTTCAGAGTTTGGCCTACTTCGTCAAGGATTATCCATTTCAAGTGATAACTAAGTGCTTTAGATTTCTTACTTTATTTAGACTATGTTTTTACTGAAAAGCTTATTGATTGAGTAGATGTTATTATTAGATGAGAGTTAACCTGAATAGGCTGAGAATTGACACAACATCGTTAGAGATACTTCTACACAAGCCATATTGTGAGGATAACGACTTTAAATTCTCTTGACTTACCTAAATATTCTTAAAAGTTGATAAAAATATCTTTGCAGGAGAGTTAGTATGTATTCCAGTCGTGAAATCAGACAACAATTTATAGATTACTTTATTTCAAAAAAACATATAGAGGTTCCATCATCACCGGTTGTTCCAAAGGATGACCCTACCCTACTATTTACTAATGCAGGGATGAATCAGTTTAAAAACATCATCTTAGGTGAAATTGAACCTAAACATACAAGAGTTGTTGATACACAGAAATGTATCAGAGCCGGTGGTAAGCACAATGACCTCGATGAAGTTGGTCGTGACGGCTATCACCACACATTCTTTGAGATGTTGGGAAACTGGTCGTTTGGTGACTATAATAAGAAAGAAGCAATTACCTGGGCTTGGGAACTTATCACAGAAGTGTGGAAACTTCCTAAGGACAAGATGCATGCAACTGTACATGATTCAGACCTTGAGTCATTTGAACTTTGGAAAACAGTAACTGATATTGACCACAAACACATCACCTATCATGGAGATAAGGATAACTTCTGGGAGATGAGTGAAACAGGTCCTTGTGGTCCTAGCTCTGAGATTCATTTTGATCGCGGACCAGCCCATTGTGGCAAAGAGGATGACCCCAAACATGACTGTGTTGTGAACGGCGATTGTCATCGCTATATTGAGCTTTGGAATCTTGTATTCATGCAATACTTCCGTAATAAAGACCGCTCACTTACCCCGCTTAAGATGCAACATGTGGATACCGGAGCAGGATTCGAAAGAATATGCCAAATTTTACAGGGAAAAGAGAGTAACTACGATACTGATCTATTTGTCCCTATCATCAACCATATTGCTAAACTTTCTGGTGTCCCTTATTCTCAAGGAGATGAGGGTACACCACATAGAATTATTGCTGACCATATCCGTGCTTTAAGCTTTTCCATCTCAGATGGGGGTATCCCTTCCAACGAAGGACGAGGTTATGTGATAAGAAGAATCCTGCGTAGAGCTGCAAGAATGGGTAGATTATTGAATTTGAGAGAACCGTTTTTATATAAAGTAGTGGATACCGTAATTGATGTTATGGGTCATCACTATACAGGTTTGAAACAACAGCAAGAGTATGTGAAGATGATTATCAAAGGTGAAGAGGAACGCTTTAATCTCACCTTAGATAAGGGTTTAGTTAAGTTTGAAGAGATGCTTTCCGCTACTGATAGTAAAAACTTTAGCGGTGCTAATGCCTTCATGCTTTACGATACATATGGCTTTCCATATGACTTAACTGCTATCCTGGCTGAAGAGAAAGGTCTTACCATAGACCTAGCAGGATTTCAACAACGCATGAAAGAGCAGAAAGAACGGGCTCGTTCAGCTTCATCCTTTAAGATAGATGTTGTTGAAACAGATTGGGTAGTTCTAGGCGACGAGAGACCAACCGAATTCCTCGGTTATACTAATAATAAATCCACTTCTAGAATTAATAAATACAGTCTCAATGATAATAATGATATTATCTTTGTACTTGATAAAACACCTCTCTACGGTGAATCAGGAGGACAGGTTGCTGATAAGGGCTTGGTTCGAAATGAAGATGTAGAAATTGTAGTTACTGATGTTAAAAAGAGTGGAGAGCTATTCCTTCATGTCGGTAAACTGATAAAAGGATTACCAACTGTTCGGGAATTGAAGGTTACGGTTGATCAGACCAGACGAATGAATATTTCCTCTAATCATACAGCCACACATCTTTTACATGCAGCTTTACGAATAGTGCTTGGTGATCATGTGCAACAAAAGGGCTCACTTGTAACTGACAGCGGTTTGCGTTTTGATTTTACCAACTTTAAAGGTTTAAGCGCTGATGAGATTGCTCAGACGGAGAGTTTAGTGAATGCTGAGATTCGTAAAGGAACTATCGTTGATACAGTCGTTATGAATCCGGAAGATGCTAAGAAAGATGGTGCTACTGCTCTCTTTGGTGAGAAGTATGGTGATAAGGTTCGCGTTGTATCTCTTGCTGCCTTCTCAAAGGAATTATGTGGTGGTACACATGTACACAATTCAGCCAATATTGGCTCATTTAAGATAAAGACTGAATCTTCCAGCTCAGCAGGTATTAGAAGGATTGAAGCTATAACCGGCAATGCAGTGAACAAGTACTATTGTGATTTAGAAGAATTAGTTAACAAGACTGCTTCAATGTTGAAAACAAAACCAGCTCAATTGACAGCAAAGATTGAATCGTTAATCGATGAGAATAAAGAACTTGAGCAGGAGCTTAAGAGTCTTAAAAGCCAATCCGCAGGTTCAGAGATTGAAACCTTAGTAAACTCAGCTCTTGAGATTTCAGGCGTAAGAGTCGTTTGTGGTAAAGTTGGAATTGATAGTTCAGATGAACTTAGGAATGCCGGGGATATCCTAAAACAGAAGCTAAGGGGTGGAATCGGAGTCCTGTTTGCAGTTATTAATGGTAAAGTATCGATTCTTACCACTGTCTCGGATGACTTGAAAAAGCAGTATCCCGCTGGTAAGATTGTCGGCAAAATGGCTAGTTTTGTAGATGGTAAGGGTGGTGGACGTCCTGATATGGCTATGGCCGGTGGTAAAGATGTGTCCAAGATTGATTTTGCCATTTCACAGATTAAAACAGTAATTGAGTCATTCTAAAGGATTAATATAATATGAAGAAACTGATTGCTATTGCTCTTCTGATATTCAGTACCCTCTTCCTATGGGCAGATGTCATTCCTAAAAACTACATAAAACCATCATGGCAGTTACCTGAGATCTATTCAAAGGTTAATATTTCATATTTGAAGGGTAATTATGAACTTAAGTTTGAGGAAGTTACAGGTGAAGAGAAGGATGGATACAAGCATGTCTTGAGATCAAAGAGTGACTTCATTCAGTCGTTCTGTGATTACATTGCTCTTAGAAACTCCACTCGTAGTTTGTTTCATTACGACACTCCTAACTCATACTTCGATGCTAAAATAGCAGGTTATCTAGACTATAGAATGGTTGATGAAGATGGCTATTTCTTTGGTGGGTGGGGCATGGATATCAAAGCTAATATTAAAAACTCAATCCTGCTTGAAACAAATTGGTGGAAAGGACACTATCTTGGTGATACAGTCCTAGCAAAGAGTGATTACTTAGTAGATAGTTGGTATAAATCAAATGACGGTAAGAATGATGTCTCAAACATTGATAATATTACTGCAAGCCTAACTCATTATACCGAGAACAGTCTGTTGACTATCGGCAGAGGTAGATATCTTATTGGTAATAACATTAGTGGTAGTATTATCCTCAATAACTCTTCAGATGACTATGGCTATTACAGTATGAGATTCAACGCAGGTGATTTTGCATATTCCATAATGCAAGGATCAATGGTACCTGTTTTAGTAGATACCTTATACTACCCAGACAAACGAATGGTAGATAAATATGTAGCCCTTCATCAGTTAGAATGGAGATACAAGGGGCTTAATCTTTTCTTAGGTGAAGAGATTGTTTATGGAAACAGAAGTTACGATCCGAACTATATGATTCCACTTGGATTCTGGAG
>JAVCCX010000134.1 GCA_030765245.1 Candidatus Zophobacter franzmannii
AAGCCTGTTATTATGACCGGCTTGAGATGACAGTAAAGACAGCTGTTGCAGGTAAGTTTACCCATTTCTCATCGGTATTACTATATAGCAAGTTCCAGAACCATGAGAAGATTGTGGAGATTTCCAAAGCATTGGCTGTCAAATACAAGATAGAATTCTATTATGAGGACTTTAGAGAGTATTGGAAAGAGGGAATTGAACTTTCCAAGGCAGATGGAATGTACCGTCAACAATACTGTGGGTGCATATATAGTGAACGAGATCGTTATGAGAATTACTATAAACGATTAGATGCCAAGGCTCGAGAAGAGAGTAAATGAAGAGATATATAATCATCATAATGTTAGTATTAATGAGTCTCTTCTGTTATGCAGAGGAGAAAGCTCCTGTACCCTGGAAAGCAGCTTCACTATCCTTTATCTTCCCCGGTGGTGGTCAGGTGTATAACCAGTCCTATCTAAAAGGTGGAGTTGTATTCCTTACCGAAGCTACCTTCTTCGGAATGTCGGTTTATCACCACAATGAGATGAAGAGATTTGAAGGGAAACGGAACATTAGCGATGAAGATTATGAGCTCTATAATCCGGACTACGAGTTTAACTACTACCGTAGAAACAGCTACTACTGGTGGCTTGGATTGAGTGTTATACTTAGTGTTGCTGATGCTTATGTGGACGCTAGTTTGTGGGACTTTGAAGCAAACAAATCCAAGATTCACCTTAACCTGGGGAAAGATAATATTGGACTCTCCCTAAGGTTTTAATGGAATACTTAACCTGGTTGGAAACGGATTACGGAACCTTTGGCATTGAAGGCAATGAGAATGCCATCACCGAGATAATCTTTGATTTCACACCCGAACCTCCGGCTATATCTTATAAAAAGATAGACAATCCTAACCTTCAACTCGCAATTAAAGAGTTAAAGAGCTTTTTCAAGGGCAAACTTAAGACATTTACCTGCAAGATAGACCCGCATGGAACTCCCTTCCAGAAGTCAGTTTGGGATGCAACTTCAAACATCCCATACGGGAAGTTTATGTATTATTCCGATATCGCGATTGCGATTGGAAAACCTCTGTCAGCTCGTGCAGTTGGAACTTCTCTGAATAAAACCCCTATCCCGATTATCATTCCTTGTCATAGAGTAATTGGCAAAGGTGGGATCACAGGTTATGCAGGTGGACCCGAAATGCGAAAAAGACTATTGCAACTCGAAGGTGCTGATGTCTAAGCTTAGACTTTTTCTGTTAATAATCCTATTAGCTTTCACTATCACCTCTTATGCTCTTGATGATCTCGATAGCATAAAAGGTGACTGTGTAATTATCCATTATAAACCATCCCAAGTCAAACTTGCTAAATATCTTACTGAGTTAATGGACAGTCAGATAACACATTTTCAGAAGAAGTTGGGTGTTTATCCCGACCAACCTGTGAAGGTGATTCTTGCACCATCTGAAAAGTGGTATCAAGAGCAAACTAAGGGACGAAAAGAGATTATAAAGAAAGCTGCAGCTTACTACGATGGCGCACACAAGACTATTATCATTCGTGACCCGGGTTCTTCGCGAGGATTTTCAGCTCTGAGAACCGTCTTTATGCATGAGTATATCCATTACTTTATAGATTCCTACATCGCCCAACCACCTCTCTGGTTTCACGAGGGGATGGCTGTATTCTTTTCCGGTGGATATGGGATAAATTACGATATCTTGTTTGCTTCTGGTTATCTCTACGGGCAAAGACCTACCTTGCTGAATATGCGGACAGGTTATCCTGCATCCCAGAATAAATGGGAGATGTTTTACGCTGTCTCTGCCCTTGCTATGAAAACCCTCTACAGAGATTTTAAGCCCGAGTTCTATCGTTTCTGGTATTACGCTGAACAGGCAGGGCAAAAGGGGGGTAAGGTACAATTTGATAAGCTGTTTAAGCATAGTTTCTATATGAATGTAGCCCAATTCGATAAATACTTCAAAACTGAGCAGAAGAGGCTATTTAAAGGACAGATATTCGCCGTTGGAATGAGCTTCTTCGGACCATTAATGGCGTTAGTTCTGGTACTAGCCTTTATAAAAAAGAAAAGATTGAATAAAACCATTGCTGAGCAGTGGACAGATGAAGAGGAGATTGATGACCAATCCATTGAAACAGGAGATAAAATACTTGAAGGGAGTGGGTCCGAGGAGAGCACTTCAGCTAAATAAGCTGAATATCTTTACAGTTGAGGACCTGCTTGAACACTTCCCGCGTGATTATATCGAGAGAAGCGTTCAGAAACCTATAGGCTATCTTGTTGAAGGAGATCTCACCTCTATTGTTGGGACAATTGTATCTGTTACAAAGCGTGTTTTTAGTAGAAATAAAGAGCAATTGAATGTAATAGTTTCTGACGGCTCTGCAACTCTCATGTGTACCTGGTTTCGTTTTGGACAATGGGTTGAGAAAGACTTGAAAGAAGGTTCTGATGTTTGGGTCAGTGGCAAAGTAACCTTCTTCATGGACTCCCCACAGATTATCCACCCGGAGTATGAAGTTTTAGATGATAATCAGGATGATGATTTCTGGAAGAGTCGTAAGGTTTTACCCCTATATCCCCTAACTGCTGAGATTACTATGAAGCAGATGCGTAAGCTTATCTACTCTGCCTTTGAGAAGTTTCATGAGTATATTGAAGAGACCATGCCTGAGTATCTTCTTAAAGAGTACAGCTTTCCTCCTCGTAAACAAGCCCTGCAAAAGATTCATTTCCTCTCCGACACTTCCAAAGTTATGGAGATAAAGAAACGATTTATCCTTGAAGAGTTCCTTTATACCCAGATATTGTGGCAGAGAACGAAGAAGAATGGTTTTAAAAGGGGCATTACTTTCCATCC
>JAVCCX010000052.1 GCA_030765245.1 Candidatus Zophobacter franzmannii
ATTACGGCATTCTCCCGGCTCTTGCAGAAAGGGTTAGGGATAAGAAACTCAAGAAGAAAGCATATTCCGAGAGGGCTGTAGCTGATATGGAAGAGTTTCTTAGAGTCTAAACTATTTTTTTAGACACCTTGAATATAGATTCTCAATATCTGATACGAGCCGAGTACTTGAGAATGTATTAACGGCAGTAGTTCGAGCTTCTTCTCTGATATTATCATAATTATGTGGATTTGTTACCCAGTTTGAGATTTCGCTAACGAAACCGTCGACATCTGATTGTTCAAAATAAAATCCATTAATTCCTTGTTTGATGAAGTCTGAGACACCACCAACATTAGTAGAAAATACTAGTTTTGACTGAGACATTGCTTCTATTAGAGCAACTGGAGTTCCTTCATTCTTTGACGTAAGTAATACAATATCAGTTAGAGAATAAATAGTACTCATGTCCTGTATCATCCCAGTCATAATAATCTTATCACCAAGTTTTCTTGCTGATATTTTAGTTTTAACTTCTTCGAAGAGATCTCCATCTCCTACGACAAGAAAGTACAGGTCATCATGCTTTGTGATGAGTTTTTTTGCAATATCTAGAAACATATCATGGTTCTTTATGGGGGTTACACGACCAATAATTGAAGCAAACTTTGCATTCTCTGGGAGACAGTATTTTTTAACAAGCTCAGTTCTTTTAGCATCTGAAGTTACTATCTTATCAAAATCAAAGCCTAAAGGTATAATCTCAAACTTTGATGCATTTGCAATTACAAACCTACTAATTCTGATTTCTGTTTGTTACTAATTGCAATAATCTTTGTAGATAATGCTGCCAGAAACTTATCAATAAGTATATACATCATGGTTTTGGGTTTGGAAAAATAGCATTGGAAAACATTTCCATGATAAGTATGCATTATTACTGGAACTTTGCATAACCAAGCAGCTACACGACCAAGCATTGCAGCTTTTGATAGATGTGTATGTACTATGTCAGGTTTTTCTTTCTTTATGAGTTTTATTAGCTTACTAAAGGCTTTCAAGTCTTTAACAAGATTGAGTTCTCTGCTCATAGTCTCAATATAAACAGGTTTTACATTATAACTATCTGCAACATAAGACATATCAGACTCATAGTCTTCAATCATGCCGGAGACCAAGATACTCTCGTACTCTTTCTTATCTAATAGACCATTTAAGAGAGAGACATGGATAGTTGGTCCTCCAACACACAGGCGAGTTACAATACGCATTACTTTGTACATTGAATCTCCATGAGTGATAAGATAGTTTCTACTACTTGAGTAATTTCAATAGCGTAGATACATTTATAGGAATAAGGACAACCAGTTTGATTGCAAGGAGAACATGGTTGTTGATGAAATAGAGCTTTAGATTTAGAGCCCAATGGTCCGGAAATTGATGGTAAATTTGGTCCCATGAGGGCTATCGTTTTTACTCCACTAACCCATGCGATATGCATCGGGCCACTATCATTACCAATAAACAAAGAAGAAGCCTCTATCAGTGCTCTTGTTTCTTTTAAATTGAGTTTTCCGGCAAGATCAGTTATGGGGAATTTACATGCCTTAAGAATCTGACTGTTTAACTCTTTGTCTTGAGGACCACCAACCATTTTAAAGGACTCAGGTTTAAAGTTGTACTCAGCAACCAAGAGGTTTATCATTTCTGCAAACCTAACTGTAGGCCATCTTCTGCCTTCAAAGTCAGCTCCTGCATGGATAACTATATTTGATCTGCTTACACTTGTAGGTCTACATTCGGTTTTAACAGGATTAGCTCCTAAAGCATCAAGGATAACATCACTTCTGTGTGCTAAATGGAGGTTTTTCATGTCCAATGTCTTTGAGGTTATTTCGTATCCAACGGACTGGAATTCAAAAGACGATATGTATTCTTTAGAGAATGAAGTAATATAACCTAGTATTCGCTTACAGCTTAGCAAGGCAACTATTGAATGCCTTAGCGCCCATCCCGGGATGATGATAAGATCAAAATGTTCCTTTCGGATATCTTTAATAGTCTTTGGATAAGAAACATGCCCAATAGTACCATCCAAATTAACTAGTCCATCAACTAAACCGATGTAGCTTTTGGGAAAGCATCCCCAAACACTTAACTCTTCGTCATCATTGAGACTTTTAAGGAATGGAGTAAGACAGACTACATCACCAATGCCCATTAAATCAAGAACTAGTACTTTACTTACTCTTCTTCTTGAGATATTGCGGGTGAAAACCTTGCGACAAAAGTACAATATGCTGAAAATCAGCATTAGGATTTGTTTAACTAGTTGTCTCATTACTCTTAAAAATCTCTTCTAATCGTTTGGCTTGATGTTCTCTTGAGAATTGATAAAATTCATTAATATTTGAATTTATTCTTTGTGAATTTATCTGATTTAATGCTACTACAATCTCTTCTACATTATCAGGGACTGAACATGTGCCTAACCCATTGTCATTAATAATCTCTGCTAACAAACCATCAGTAGGGCACAAAGATAGGATAGGTTTGTTTAATCTGATACATTCGAATAACTTTCCTGGCACAACACTTGCAGAATGAATATCATTGTTTAAGATTATTACAAGTACATCTGCAGATGCAGCAAGAGATAAAGCTTCTCTATGTGATTTATATCCTAAATGATGAAAAAAACTATACTTTTCATTAAACTTTGAAAGCATTTTTGGTGGTATTGTACCAATATGTATGAATTGAAAGTCAGACTTTAGTTTTGACATTGCCTCTAAAAGATGTTCTGGCGATCCTTTAAAATCATATATCTTTCCCATTAAGAGATAACAGAATTTATCATTAGTATGTTTTGGTAGGTTTTGAAAATCATCATCGTCATAGCCATTATAAATTGTTGTAGAGTTTCCTTTTAAAGAAGGATGCAGATTAACATAATCCATTCTTATCTTTTCGGTAGCTGCTGTTAAGTGATCACAAGTTTTAAGAACTTTATTATCGACTGAAACAATCCTGCTAAGTCTCTTTTGGCTAACATTCTTTGATAATTTTGGCTCAAATTGCCATGAATCTCGATAGTCTGCAACATAAAAGATTTTCTCTCCATATCGTTTTTTGAGTTTCAACCCAATAATTTGAGCAGAAAATGGATATGATGTTATATAAATATTACGGATATTATGTTTCTTAATGAGATGGCAAGCTTTGCTAAAAGCAAAAGGGATCCACCCCATTTGTTTATCAAATGGGAAGAGCACATCATTGACGAATTTTAAGGATTCCCATGCAAACTTTTTAAATATAGAGGTTGTATCTGAGACATGATTTTTAGTCTTAGCAATATTTTGAGTTGTTTTACCCTTAATCCCCCAGTTTGCAGTATAATGTATTTTAACACTGCGAGGAATTTCATCACATAATGAATAGTCTAAGATATTTTTTACCGGTTTCCGAGGAGTAATTACATGTACTTCATGCCCTGCTCGAGATAAATATTTTACAAACTTTAAAGAGCGTTGTACTCCACTTTCACCTGTGGGAGGGAATTCGTTTATTATCATTAACATCTTCATTTTATATTGCTATTTCCGTGGCTTTTGCATCTATTGCTTTGGTTTTAAGAATAG
>JAVCCX010000310.1 GCA_030765245.1 Candidatus Zophobacter franzmannii
AATCAGAATGAACGCGCCAGAATCAGAACTGCTTTGAAAGAAATTAAAGATAAGAATGTTGGACTGATTGTTAGAACTGAGGGTGAGGGTTGTACTAAAGAAGAATTTGAATCAGAATACAAAGCAATGTCAAAAACATGGTGCTTGATTGAAAAGCAAATCAAACATGCCAAGCCACCTATTTGTGTATTTGAAGAAAATGACATGGCTAATGTACTTATTCGTGACCTCTTCAGTGCTAAGGTTGATCATCTTGTGATTGACGATAAAAACTTTGTGAAAGAATTAAAGAACCATCTCCAGGATATTTCACCTGAATTGATGGCTCGAGTTGAGTATTACAAAGAGGACTCCCCTATCTTTGACGCTTATGGAATTGAGAAGAAGATTGAGACTATCTTCCATTCCAAGATTTACCTCCCAAGTGGTGGTAATATCGTTATTGAGCAGACCGAAGCTATGGTTGTTATTGATGTCAATACCGGAAGTTTTACCGGAAACAAAAACTATGAGCAGACTGTTAAAAAGACTAACATGGAATCTGCAATAGAGGTTGCCAGACAGCTTAGACTGAGAGATTTGAGCGGTATCGTAGTAATTGACTTTATTGATATGCGCATAGACCGCAGTAGAGATGAGGTTATGTCTGCTTTGCGTAGAGAAGTGAGAAAAGACAGAGCAAAGACAAAGATATATTCATTTGGTCCTCTTGGCTTAGTCCAGATAACTCGTAAAAGAGTGCGTAACTCTCTTATGTTAAGTTACTCTGAGCAGTGTCCGCAATGCTTCGGAACGGGACGAATCGTCTCTCGTGATGCTGTTATGATGCGAATCAATAGATGGGTTAGTAGAGCTGAATACTTTATGGAGCATGAGAAAATAAAGATTAAAGTCCATTCAAATGTGAGGGTTTTCCTTTTAGATAATCCATCAGCACTTAAAAGTTATAAATTACGGGTTGATTTTGAGACAGATGATTCCCTACGCCCTGATGATTTCAAGGTATTCAAGATGAGTGATAGTAGCGAAATCACTGATGAATATAATGCTTGACATTAACTCGGGTCACAAATTTATTGTCAAAAATCACTCGATGATTTGAAAATACAAGGAGATAAGATGTACGCCATTGTAGAATTTAGAGGTACACAGCTCAAAGTAGAAAGCAACGCTGTGGTGAAAGTACCCTATCTTGCCGAACTTAAGCAAGGCGAGAAGATTGAGATCGCAGAAGTTCTGTTACTCAGAACTGATGACGAAATCAAGATTGGTACCCCCGTTGTCGAAGGTGCGATAGTAATCGCAGAAGTTATTTCCGACCCAGAGGACCTGCAATACAGGGAGAAGAAGATAATCGTTTTCAAGAAGAAAAAGACAAAGGGTTATCGTAAAAAAAGAGGTCATAAACAAAAATATTCTCTGCTGAGAATTCAAAGCATTAACTCATAAAAAGGAATTAGCACATGGCACATAAGAAAGGTGTTGGAAGTAGTAGAAACGGCCGTGACAGTAATCCCCAATATTTGGGTGTTAAGAAATTCGGCGGCGAAGTCGTAGTACCCGGGAACATCATCGTTCGCCAGCGTGGAACTAAATTCCACAAAGGTAACAATGTTGGTATCGGTAAAGATCACACTATTTTTGCCTTAATCGAAGGCAATGTCAAGTTTGAAACTAAGTCTAAGGGAAGAAAATACATCAGTGTTTATTCTTCTTAAATAGAGTCAGAACTTATCTTTTAAAGTCCGAAGCAATTCGGACTTTTTTCTATTTTCCCATAAATTATATGTCAACCACTCAGGATGACTCCCATGAGGTTGACTTTGTCTATCAGCACTATGATCTCAAAGTGTATAGATGCAGAACTAACTCCTGACCTTTGGAACATGTCCTCTCATAGCCTTGGCGAAGGAGGATGGTTTGGATGAATATCATAATGAACTGCTTCTCTTCTTCACCATTGGAAAGGTCTAAGGACCATTTACAAGGTAAAGCGATAGACCTGAGCTTATTAGCACTTTAGACATATGTCTTAATTGGGCACAAGATATTACACCCCTACAATACCAGCCCTAAATCGGCTGAATGTGATTTGCCATTGGTCGAATGACCCATGGTAGCTACCTAAAAAACCGTATCAATCCTGCCTGTTCACAGTAGCTTTAGCGAAGGTGGAACGGGGTTGCCCAAATTCAGAACCATTAATTCAAACAACTACAACAAATGGGAACTTAGCCTGTCGAAAAGCAAGCTTTTTTCATTTACCCGATTTTATTTCTTTACAGCCTAAACAGTTTCAATTAAATCTATCCAATATTGGAATGATTATGAAAAAATATACATTAACTTTTACACTCTTACTCTTGGGGCTTATCTCATGCCTTTATGCCATAGATAGCGATATCCTTTGGCTAAAGTTAGATCATGGTGTTTACTATGCTGATATTGAGATGCCCAAACCATCCTTTGTGGGTGATAGCAAAATCTATGTTCTTAGAATAAACCCCATTCCCTTCAAATTTGAAATCCATAAAGCAGACAGAGCAGGCAAAAAGCGTTACTCTCCCGAGATCTGGGCAAAGAGAGAAAACATGGTTGCCGTTATAAATGCTTGTCAATTAGAGCCGGCAACTCAAGCTCCTTTAGGTTTTCTCCAGATGAGAAGATACACCGGTAATAGAATCCTAAATCCGTTTATGGATATGATGCTACTGCTTGAGCCTTGGGAAGACAGTGATGACAGCTTTAAGTTTGTACTTACTTCTCAAGATGACTATGCAAAGATTAAAGACAAATATAGAACAGCTGTTCAGGGAAATGAGATTATCAACAATGGTGAAGCACTGCCGGTTGGTCTTGATATGACTGCAAGTTTCATCTCAGTTGGCAGTGATACTGATGGGAATATGCTCTTCATATTCTGCCGTTCTCCCTATAAGTTTAACGAGATTGGAGAATTACTCCTTAAGCTTCCTCTATGTATTGAAGACCTGATGATTACTGAGAAAGGACCTCAAGCCTCCCTCTTCTTCAAAAATGATACAACAAGAATCAGAAAAGTCGGGAGCTATGAATTCGGATTCTATATAAGTGATGATAATAACGAAGACCCTGTTGTTCCCTTTGTGTTAGGAATCAGGCGAAAAACAAGATAAAGGTAAAAGATGGAAAATATACGAATTGCAATCGTTGGGAATATTGGAGTTGGGAAATCAACTCTCGTTAAGGCTGCCAGTACAGATCCGTTAAAGCAGATGTTACTTGATGTGTATCCTGATCGAAACTCAACAGAAGATGTGTTTGCCTTCCAGGAGGAATTTGACCCGGTAGTTTTAGATGCTTTTTATAAAGACCCTGTAAAATATGCCTTTATGGCACAGAATGAGTTCTTCAATGGTCGTTTAGACCGTCAGATGAAAATACAAGGCTGTCGTGGCATAGTACTCGAGGATAGAACTCTTAACGAAGACTATCACATCTTTGGTAAAGCCCAAAAGATACTTAACAATATGACTGAAGCCGAATTCCGTACTTATTCCCGAACCTTCCATTTGATGACTGATAAAGTTACTTCCCCTGATCTTGTAGTGTATTTGAGAGCAGATGTAGAGACTG
>JAVCCX010000286.1 GCA_030765245.1 Candidatus Zophobacter franzmannii
ACTGCACTCGCACTGAATCAGCGGGTTGACAGTGGGTTGGCAGTGCGTGCACAGTGCAAAGTCAGTGCGTTGATCCGCACAGTGTACTGTCCTAGATAGGTTACCCTAAACTGAACAGGAGAACAAACATATGTCAGACGAGAAAGAAAAAAGGATACAACGGAACTACAGCGTTGTGTTTAAAATGAAAGTTGTGGACGAAATTGAGAACGGTTATTTAACTCAAGGTGAAGCTCAAAGACTTTATCACATATCAAGTATATCGACAATACAAGGGTGGATAAAGAAATATGGAATGAATGCAAGAATTGAAAGGACGGTACTTATTATGGGTAAAGATGAAAAGTCAGAATTAATCAGCTTACGCAAAGAGAATAGGCGTCTTCAGAGAGCCTTGGATGATAGCTATCTAAAGGAATTAGCCTTAGAAACTTTGATTGAAGTATCCGGCAATCAAATGGGTATCGACTTAAAAAAAAAGCTTGGTTCACTTGTGCAGGAAAAACTCAAGAAAGAGCTGTTGAGTGTGGACTCAGATACAGAGGATTAGGTAGGATTTGCATGGTGTACAACTATACAAGACAAGGCTATAATAAGCATAAGATAATCCTCGAGCGAGATGCTGCGAGAAACCGTGAGATAGTGCGACTTGTAAAAGAGTTTCGTATCGAACAGGATACTACAGGCTACCGTATGATAATACCAATGCTCGAAAGCACTAATGATTCAAGCTTAAAGATAAGTAGAGATAAACTATTAGATTTGCTTCGAGAGAACGCTCTGTTACAGAAACCACCAAAAAGGTTTGTAAAAACAACAAACTGGAAACATAGATTGAAGATTTATCCTAACCTTTTACCGGAAATTGATGTCACTGCAAAGGATCAGGTTTGGGTGACAGACATCACCTACATCTCTGTAGGAATGGGGTTTAAGTACCTATTCTTAGTAACTGATCTCTATTCGAGAAAGATTGTTGGTTACTATCTGGCGGATACTCTGGAAGCAGAGGGAGCAGTAAAGGCATTTAAGAATGCAAAAAAGGGAACTAAACTTCCGAAAGGGATAATTCTGCACTCTGATCATGGAGTCCAATACTGTAGCAAAATGTATATAGACTTACTCAAGAAAAACCATGCAAGAGTTAGTATGACAGGAGCTAATCACTGCTATGATAATGCAGTAGCTGAAAGAGTTAATAGAACATTAAAACATGACTTGGGAATGATATTGAAATTTCCCAACAGGGAAGTAGCAGTGCAAGCAACCAAAGAAGCAATACAAATATATAATCATAAAAGATATCATTCTTCACTTGACTATAAGACTCCAGGGAGTGTTTATGCTTCATAGAAACAACAACTTAGAAAAGAAAGATTTATTTCAATCAATTGAAGTAACTGAGTAACTAAAGAACTAGTAAACTTATTCAGGACACTACACCTTGTTGAAGATGGAGTGTGAAGAGATGTGTTTGAGTGGATTGCAGCATCGAAGAATGCAAAAAGGTCAGAATTCATGGTTCGATACAATGCTTCATTCTACGCATAAAGCTTCAACTTACGCTCAATGCTACGGCTCGATAAAACGAATTGAAAGGCCTATTATGCACAATGAAAGATAGTTGTTTCTTAGTCTTAAGGTCTGTTGCTCTCAAGAAACCTGTGGGAAGGAAATTCTATCTTAATTCTTTAGTTGACACAAAATAATGGTAATTAAATTCACAGCATACAGTAAAGAGAGAGGATAACAGTGAGTTTAGTTGCAGTAAATAATCTTGGATTCAGTTTTGGTGGAAGAGAGCTTTTTAAAGATCTTTCACTTACTATAGAGGCAGACAGCAGAATTGGTCTTGTAGGCGTGAATGGGTGTGGTAAAACCACACTATTTAACCTAATAATGGGGAAAATGGTGGCTGAGTCAGGTGAAATTCTTAAGGCAGGGAGCTGTCAATTTGCCTTTCTCAGGCAGGAAAATGAATTGTTTCAGATTCAAACTCTCCATGAGGAAGTAATGACTTCTCGGCATAAGATGTTTGAAATTGAGTCAGAGTTAAACCTTCTTCATATACAAATGGAGGAGCATTCCGATGAGGCAATGCTTATCCACATGACCGAATTGCAGGAGCAGTTTGAGGTCATGGGCGGTTTCACATTTGAGACCGAAATGAAGTTAGTCTTAACCAATTTAAACTTTCCAGAGAGCGAATGGGAGAGGCCTATCTCGAGTTTTAGCGGAGGAGAGCAATCAAGAATTCAGCTTGCAAAGATCCTCCTTGCTCCTCACAACCTGATGCTATTGGATGAGCCAACTAACCATTTGGACGCATATCAGATTGAGTTTTTGAAGAATTATTTGATGAAGAATCCTACCCCCTATATAATTATCTCACATGATAGATACTTCCTTGATGAGACAGTAACCTCGATTCTTGAAATTCGTGGAAAGAAATTAAAGAGATACCGTGGTAATTATTCTGCCTTTGTTCTTCAATCAGAGGAAAATAGAGTATTTGAAGAGAAGATGTGGTTGGAGCAACAGAAGTATATTGAGAAAGAGGAAGATTTTATCAGAAGGAATTTGGCTGGACAGAAGACCAAACAGGCTCAAGGTAGAAGAAAAATACTGGAAAGAACTGAGCGTCTTGATCGTCCTGATAATGTTGATAAATTTAATCTGGGATTGAGAGCAGACTCACGCTCCGGGAAGGACCTTTTTAGAATAGAAGATCTCTCAATCGGTTTCCCGAATAAGATTTTAGCAAGTGGGATTGACCTTTATGCAGGCTACAAAGATAGGATAGCTATCATTGGACCAAATGGTTGCGGGAAATCAACACTTTTGAAGATACTACTTGGTGAGATGAAGCCTCTTAAGGGAGAACTGAAATCTGGGAGTAATCTTAGAATCGGCTTCTATGGTCAGATGCAGGAGGAGATGAATCCTGATTTGACCGTGATGGAGACAATCTGGGAGTTAGCTCCCGGTGAAGCTCAGGGATATGTACTTGGCTACTTAGCAAGGTATGGTTTTAGAGAAGACGAGGTGAAGAAGCTTGTTAAGAGTCTGAGTGGTGGGGAGAAAGCGAGACTCAACCTTGCTGTTCTGATCCATAGTAAACCTAATCTCCTTATCCTTGATGAGCCAACCAATCACCTTGATATCTATATGATTGATAGTCTGGAAGAAGCCTTGAGAGAGTTTGACGGTAGTCTTATCTTTGTCTCGCATGACAGATATTTTATCAACAAGATTGCCACAAAGAAGTGGGTTTTCAATGAGAATACAATGTTTGAAACAATAGATGATTTTCAAACAATTATGACCAAGTTGTGGGGGAAGAAAAATCAGGATACGACAGCTTCCAAAAACACTAAACCCAAGAATGAAAAGAGACGGATTAATCCCCTTGTCCTGGAAAGAAAGATGAAGGAGATTGAAAACGTACTTGCCTCAGTCAAAGAATTAGAGTTTGAAAAGGCACAGCTAGACGCTGAGTTTGCTAAGCCTAAATCATATAGTCAACCGGAGAGGATAAAAAAGCTTCGGGATGAGATAAATGCAGTTACGCTCAAGGTCACTACTAAGAGGAATAAATTAGTCAGGCTTGAAGACCAGTACCTCGAGATGAGCTCAGAAGATTAGAGGAGTTACGATGCAAAAAGTAGATTTGATCTTAATCAATGCAAAACAGTTACTGACCCTAGCCGGGAAGAACGCACCTAGAATCGGTGTTGAGATGTCTGAGTTGGGAATTATTGAGAAGGGTGCATTCGCTGTTGCGGATGGGCTTATCTTTGATGTTGGTAGTACTTCAGAGATTATGTCAAAATATAGCAGTGATAAAGTTGTAGATGCAACCGATAAGATTGTGATGCCGGGTTTTGTAGATCCCCATACTCATCCGATATTTGTTCACACCAGAGAAAATGAGTTTGCAATGCGTCTAGCCGGAAAAGGCTATGTAGAGATATCTCAGAGTGGTGGTGGGATTCGTTCCACAATGAAAACTACCAGAGATGCTGATGAAGAGACTCTTTTTCAACTTGCAAAGAAGAGAATCACCAAGATGATCAGTGTTGGAACAACGACTTTGGAAGCAAAAAGTGGATACGGGCTGTCAACTGAAAGCGAGCTTAAACAGTTGAGAGTTATAAAGAGACTTAACGATGAGATGCCAATTGATATTATCCCAACTTTCATGGGTGCCCATGAGTATCCGGCAGAGTATAAAGATAATCACGAAGGTTATCTCAAAATACTTGAAGATGAGATGATTCCAGC
>JAVCCX010000057.1 GCA_030765245.1 Candidatus Zophobacter franzmannii
ATTTTGAAAGTTAAAAGGTTAATAAACAGGAGGAATAAACTGTATATAAAACCAATCTTGGTAGATAAAACTAAGGATGGTAGCAAAACAAAAAACAGGATAGGGAAAATATACGGTGAGATATTGGTTAATAAATCAAATGCGAGATATAGTGATACTTCTGCAATAAACAGTATCAATAATAGTAGATATGCCTTATTACCTAAGTTATTAACTAATCTGGATAGTGTGTATCTAAAGATTGTTAGAATCAAAAAAGCAAGTAATCCGTATCCAATCAGCTTTAAAAGAATAGTTCTTTTATTCACCTGCCAACTCAAATACTCCTCAGAATTAAGCATAGAAGTGTACTTCATAAAATCTAAGTGAGTAACTTTCGTATTCTTTCTGATGATTGTTTCATTCTTCTGAACTACATCAAGAACAGAAGTAATCTTCTCATTCTTACCCTTTACAAGCTCATCTGTTCTATTCTGATTAATAACAACATTGGGAGATAAGGAGACAAAGAAAAGGTATTCAAGTAATCCTTGTACATCATCATCCTTGAACTGCATTGCTGCTTGTCTGGAAGCCTTTGCTACACTGTTAAAAGTGCCACTATATACTGTTTCTGCCCTTCCATCTCTTTCGATTAAAATTGTTTCATCAATAGGTATCTCAACAATCCCAAGTTTAAGAAGAGAATCGGACTTAACCATCATATAGTCCCAAACACCCTGCATCCTATTGGTGCTGAATACATAGTTTAACTCTGTATAATTGACTTCATAGCCTAAATTGCTAATATCTTTCTTGAGTCTTTCTCGTTCCCCGGCTTCAACCAATCTAAATAGTTTAGTAAAGATGGAGTTCAGATTGTTTATTACTTCAAAGTTAATCTCTTGGGATTTAGAATAAACCGGATTGAGAGAGTTAATCAAGCTTTTTTTCTCAAGTTGTAATTGAGAATTATCTTTAAAAACTTCAAAGGAAAATGGTGCAATAACATCTATGTCACTCACTTGACCTTCGACAATCTCATAACTGGGCATCTTAATCTCGTAGATTGAGCTGATAAAGAAAACCAGGCAGAGCAGTATTGAAGCAATAATATTCTCTAAAGTCTGATTAGACCTTACATAATAAACAATATTCTTGGGCTTTTTAAGCCAACTTTTAATCATTAATTTCTATTTTTATCTTGGAAATAATCTTGTAGTAGTCACCAGCATCTTTCTTTGCAACATTCCCATCAGGTATCTTAACAATATCTGTAAGCGTCTTATATTGTCCTAAAGCTATTGATATCTGGTCACCAACAAACACCGATTGACTGGCTTTGGAAGGCTGACCATTAATCAGGATAAGGTTCTTATCGCATGCCTTCTTGGCTATACTTCTGGTTTTTACCAGACAAAGTTTATTTAATAGTAAGTCTATTCTCATTATTTCTCCTACAACATTCCTTTCAGAATATCTTTTAATCTATCATCCTGCATTACGCGAGCCGTTGAATCTAGAAATTCATCCATCCGATCATAACCATGCTGTTTATAGTTATACGCTTGAAGTGCCATCTCAAGTTTGTCAATTTGTTTTACAAAACTTGCTTCCGGAGTCTCCCCCGCTTCAAACTCTTCCCAAAGGTTCAGATAACCATTTCCATCGTCCAATTCGCTAAAAACACTCTTAACAGCTTCTCGTTCTTGTTTGTATTTCTCTTCTTCGGAAACACCATCTACAGGAGTTATATCGCCAACATACACTTCTCCAATTTCATGGATTATAGCCAGTTTTAGAACTTTAGTGAGATCTAACTCGGGGAAATCCCGTTCAGCTATCAGATATGCAGTTATGACTGTTAGAAAGCAATGATCAGCTACAGATTCACATTTACTTTCAGGTATCCCGCGTTTAAGCCATCCCTGTCTGAAAAGTGTCTTTAAACGACTAACTTCAGAGAGAATGTTTAAGATTGGGTCTAATTTCTCGCTTCGGATATCTTGTTTTTCGTATTTATTTTGCATAATAAGTAAAAAGTCGGCTTCCAACGGCTTATATATTTAGTTCTTGTTAAGTATTATATGTACTTGTTTACCGTTGATATCCCATTCAGTCATATCCGGATCATCACTAAACTCCATTGAGTTTGCAAGCGTTTCAGAACAGATATAATCCTTATGAAGTTCAACAGCTTTTTTTATCTCATCATCACCGGATAGTTTAATTTCTATTCTATCCATGATATCGTATTTATTCTCTTTACGAGTGAACTGGATTTTGTTTACCAATTCTCTTGCATAACCTTCCAGGATTAGGTCTTCATTCAGAGTTGTATCAAGGGCTACATAGTTGTCCTTTGAACTCTCAAATACAAAGCCTTCTCTCTGCTGGATAGATACGGCAACATCCTCCTCCACAATCTCGAAGGTCTCCCCTTCAAGCTCAAAGCTAAATGGTTTCCCTTCTTTGAAACTATCAAGGATGTCTCCTCCATTCAGAGTAGATAAATGAGAAGCAAGCTTCTTCATATTCTTACCGAACTTTGGTCCCATAACCTTGAAGTTAGCTTTCATCTCGAAATGAACAAAGTCATCATTCTCAGAGATATATTCAATCTCTTTCACATTGATTTCTTCTTTGATAAGTTCAAGCATTCTTTCCACAACAG